>NZ_JCAIUM010000011.1:0-209157 GCF_059445545.1 Paenibacillus sp. Y568 | reverse complement strand
CAATTCTTACATAGGTAATATCAGTGACAAGTTTTGATTTAGCTGCCACTGCTGTAAATTCACGATTGAGAATATTGGGAAAGATATTAGATGCTTTACGACCGAAGAACGGCCTCTTCTTACGAATTACGGAACGTATGTTTAGCTCTCTCATGAGTCTACGTACTTTCTTACGATTTAGTGGGATTCCTTCCTTACGCAAAGCCGTACGCATACGATTGTAGCCAAAATAGGGCCGTAGACGATGAATAGCTAGGATATGTTCCTTTAATTCGGTATCCTTATCCATACGGGATTTACGTGCTTCAATATTCAATCTCCACTTGTAGTATCCTGCTCTCGATACTTCGGCGATTCGACATAACATCACGATGGGATAAATATGTTTCATCTTTTCGATGGTTCTGTACCTGGCTTGCTTATCCAACTTCCCTCCCCATGTAGATTCGGATTGCGCTTTTTTAGATATTCAACTTGTGCTTTCAAGTGCCTATTTTCATCTTCAATACTGCTAAAGTTTTTCTTACTCCAACGACCACGGAAGTCTTCAAACGTTTCTCCTGCCTGAAATTTCCGTACCCAGTTAACAATCTGTGCATCACTTTTAATTCCATAGCGTTCCTTTATTTGAGAGAGAGATTGTCCTTCCTCAACCCGTAAACGTACAACCTCTTTCTTTATTTCTTCCGTATACTTTGTAAACTTCTGTCCTTTTGTAGCCATGAAAAAATCCCCTCCGATCAACAGTGTTAAGTCCATAATATCATGAACTCTTTTTTCACTGTCTACCGTAAGGGGATAATACCAAATAGGGCCACAGGCGTCCTCTTTTATTACATAATCAGCATGAATTAGTAAGGTGCTATGGCATCCCGCAATGAAATTGCGTGAAATCGCAGTTTTATTTTCGATGAAAATTGGAAAAAACAGGAGTAAGGTAAGTTTAAACTCTAAGCAAGGAGACGACCCGATGGATAAACAAACCGTTGGAACGGATGAACTGAAGTATCAGGTGACCCATGCCCGGATGAGAATGCTCACAAACCTATTTAAGAATAACGCGAAGCTTACTTACCCAAGTCTACGGCATGAGATGATCCCCATCGGCATTAGGCCAGATACAGGTCAACCGGTGAAGGTTCCCTATTTATTTGTGCGATTGTTAGATAGTAATCCCTCGAATACACTCCGTTCCGTTTTGAACAAAGGGGGGTACGATATGGCAATTAGAGATGAATCGGGTATGGTGACTCAATTTTTATGTCTCTATACGGGTCCTCCTTCCTGTTACAGGCTTTATTGGTATGACGAAAGGGGAGAAATGACTTCCAAGACCTTTGTCCGAAACACACCTTGGAATCAATTGTTCCCAGCATTAAAAGCGACCAGGGAAATCGAGTGTCTTCTAATCGTGGCAACGCATATCAAACTTCTAGATACGCAAGAAGGATCGCGAATTGAACTCGGTTCCTATGCAGCGAAGCACATGACACATCTATGGACAGAACGCTCAGCTTCGGCAGGGTATATCTTAAAGAATGTAGGACATTTTCATGAGAAAAAGGTGCTTGAGTTAATTGGCGCTGATGTGAATGAACAGCTTGTACTGTCATGTCTTGTGAGATTAGAAGAACATTAATTCAGATCAAAGGGTGGGAGGTTAGAAGATGAGTCAGGAAGAGGTAATGAATGTACAACCCAATAAGGAAGGTGCTCAAGGAATTAAGCTTGTATGGCTCATGTGTATTGGAATATTCTTATGCATGATCGATACGACCATTATGAATATTGCCTTACCGAGCATTCAACAGAACTTGAACGTATCTTTGGAAAAAATGTCTTGGGTGCTCAACGTGTATACGATGTCCATTGCCGTGCTGGCAATCCCTCTTGGCCGTTTTGCGGAGTTGCTTGGTAGAGGGAAAGTATATGTTGGCGGACTGGTTATTTTTTGCCTAGGCTCCTTATCATGTGCAATGGCAGTTAATGGTGACATGCTGATCGCATCCCGATTTATACAAAGCATCGGTGCAGCGATCTTGCTGACCAGTAGCTTCACGATTGGAGTATCGGCCATGCCGATTGAGAAACGTGGTGTGGCCTTGTCCATTCTGGGGATTATGCAGGGATTGTCAGCAGCAATGGGACCGACTATTGGGGGAATTATTACACAGAACCTCAGCTGGAAATGGATTTTCCTTGTTAATGTGCCTTTTAGTATTATCGCTCTAGTCTTGGTCATTCGGATGCTGAATCTTCGCAATGAACCAAGAGTTAAGGCACGTATTGATTGGATGGGTCTAGTACTATCTAGTACGGCTATCTTTACACTGACGTTATCCCTCATTAAGGGAGGAGCTTGGGGATGGGGGAGTGGGAAGTCACTGATATGTTATGCACTTGCAGTGATTTCCTTTGTAGCATTTATCCTAATAGAGCGGCGTTTAGCCTATGCCATGGTGAATTTGAAGCTATTCCGTGATCGTTTCTTTGTTGGATCATCGTTACTAATGATTGTCGGTAATGTATTCCTGATTGGTGTCATGGTCCTTCTGCCAACGTTCCTCACTCGATTGATGGATAAAACTGAATTTGCCGCTGCGTTAATGGTGACGCCGATCTCGTTTATGATATTTCTGATGGCACCCATTGCCTCGGCATTGATTCGAATGTTTGGTAAAACCGTAGTTATTATTTCTGGATTTGTCTTGATGGGATTCTCCTACTACCTGCTCAGTCATTTGGGAACTGCATCTTCGGTCTCTGAAGTAGTGGTCGCCTGTCTGCTTTTGGGAACAGGTTACGGCCTTATTGTAGGACCCATTACTGTAATGAGTGCATCCAATTTCGAAGGAGAGATGCTCGCTGCCTCCCAAAGTGTTATCCAAATGTTCCGGCAAGTGGGGATGGTGCTAGCCATTTCGATCTTCGTAGCTCTTCTAACGTCCAATTTGAAGGATAGTGAAGCTAATAGCTTAAGTTATGCGAAGTCACAGCTTGATGAATTGAAAGTGGACCAAACTGTTAAGCAAAATGTGCTGCAGCGTGTACAAGAAAGAATCAATGAGCAGAACGTGAGTGTAGATAATACAGTAGGGAAACAGGAGGAGGCGTATGTAACACCTCAGGAGCGTCAGAATTTAATTGATCTGAATGTGGGGCAGCAGTTAGCTAAAGTTCCTACAGGTAAGCGTGAGGCTGCGAAAGCAGCTATCGTTACTGCGGTTACCAAAAAGGTTGATGATAATATCAAGCAGATTACAGACACGCTAACCACCTACTCTACTAAAGTTAAAAGTTACACCGTAAATGCGATGGCTAATAGTTTTGCTAGTCTCTATCACTTCTTTATGCCATTTATTTTCTGCTTCGCATTGTTAGGTTTTATATTTGTTGAGAGACGTGTTCGAGTAGTACGGGAGCAGCAAAGCAAGATATAGCATCCGAAACCATAGGCTAAAACATGACTAAAATCAATGCCTAAACATAGAAAAACACCACTCTGCAAGGGATTATGGTCATACCCCTGTCAAGTAGACAGATGAAAAAAGCTATGCAGCCAGCGCGTGCCGAAACTCAATCGGCGCGCGCTGTTTGAGTTTAGTCTGAAACCGTTGATAGTTATAAAAGTAGATATAATCTTCAACGGCTTGATGTATCTCGGCTTCTGACTTAACTGATGAAGATACAACTTCTCTGTCTTGAGATGCGGAAAGAAGGAGCGTTATCCAGGCAGGTTGCTTTGCGAGAGTGGCTGCCTTTGACGCTGAATGCTTCTAGTCGTGTGTTGTACGCTTGAGATGTATATTGGAAGCCCTGATCCGAATGGAGCACGGCTTCTGATACGTCTCTTTTTCTTGTCCACTGATCGATCGTATCTAGTACGAGTTTAACATCGTTACGATCGGATATTTGCCAAGCTACGATTTCATTGTTAAATAAGTCCTGAATCGCAGACAGGTAATAAAAGCATGTACCATTGGAGATATAGGTGATATAGGTGATATAGGTGATATAGGTGATATAGGTGATATAGGTGATATAGGTGATATAGGTGATATCTGTGACCATCTTTTATTGAGGGCCTGTAGCATGAAATTGACGCTTCAATCGGTTAGGGTATACGACAGAAGGTGTATAATTGAATCGTTGTCGTTTCTTTCGAATCACGGATTGGATGGATAATTCTCTCATGAGCCGCGCTACTTTTTTGTGGTTGACACGATAGCCTGCTTCCCATAAAGCCGTCATCATACGAGGATATCCAAAATAAGAATGAACGGAATGGATAGCCATCGTGTGTTCTTTGATTTCATGATCACGCATTTGTTTTTCAATATGCTGAGACCGTGTAGCACGCCATTTGTAGTAGCTGGCCCTGGGTATACCTGCAATGGCTAGTAAGCGTGAGACACCGTGTAGACCACGAAGCTCTTCAATTACTTGATAGCTGTCTTGCTGACTGAGGATGCCTCCTTTACCAGATTTGGATACTGCTTTTTTAGGTAGTCCACCTGTGCCTTCAGATAATCTCGTTCTTGCTCTACAGTGTCAAATACTGTACGGGGGCGTCCTTTAAGAGGATTAGATTGCCCCTTACGCACATCGAATTTCTCCCCATTCAGCCATTTTCTTACCCATACCTTTAATTGTGTGGAATTTCTGATTTCTAACTTTTTTGCTACAACTTCATAGCTCGATGATCCTTCTATGTAATCTTTTACTGCCTCTAATTTGAATTCATCCGTATACTATTCATTCAGAGCTAAATTTACATTTTTAATGCAATAGATTTATGTGTATTTATTAATATATTTGGTATAATATGTATGAATATATCATCCTTATTTTACTTATTTGGTTTATTGGAACTTGGTGCAGTCATACATAACGACTTTAATGGGAAGGTGGTTATGGTCAATGCAAAGTTATGTGGAGAAGATTGAGGAACAGCTTTATGAATTAGTTAGAAACCATTTTAAGACAGACCTTGCCTTCTATGCCTTGCAGTTCCTTGAGCATAAATGCAAGGAGAAGCATTTATTTGGGGGCTTAACCGTGCTTCACTACAGGATGTTTGGTGGTCAATCAGAGCTTATTTATAGGGTGGCTGCCGCTATGGAGCTTGCGATTCTATCACTAGATATCTTTGATGATTTACAGGACGAGGATCAGCAAAACATCATATGGAGACAATGCCCACAAGCGATTGCGATGAATGCAGCTCTGGGGTTCATTCTGCTAGCCCGTCAATCATTGATGAGTAGTGGGTTCGATACGGAGCGGCTCCTTCAAGTAGAAGCATGCTGGGATCGATCTCTGCTGACAGCTGTGAATGGGCAGACGACAGACTTGCTTAACCGAATTGTGACAGAAGAGGAATACTACCTGATGATTCGAGAGAAGTCAGCATCACTTGTTGTGATGGCCTGTATGACGGGTACACTGCTTTCAACGGGGCAATGGAACGAAATCGTTGAGAAGTATGCATGTGAATTGGGCTTTGCTTCACAATTAAAGAATGACATTCGAGATTTGGTGAATTGGGATTCTAAAAATGACTTTTTGCAGCGGAAACGGACGTTACTCACCCTATACCTGATGAAATATGCACCACCAGATCAGGAATGGATTCGTCATTATTTTGAGAGCAATATCGATATTGGTGATCCGATGCAGCGTAAGGAGGAAATTGAAGAACTCATTCATTCCACGGGAACATTTCTGTATTCTAAAGTACAAATGAAGCTGTATTACTATGAGTTTCTAACCACGATTGAGCAGCTTGATGTAGAGCCCAAATGGCATAATCAGATTCGCGAGTTCATTGGATAATAGAACGCAAGTACCACATGCGGTCTGCGCAGAAGTTTTGCGTGGATTACGGGCATCATTATCGTTTTAAGCTGCATTTCCCTTTGATATATTGAAATCAAGAGGTTAAGTTTCAAATCCAAATTAAAGGGGATACGGCTCATGTTAAAAGAAATCGTTCAATTGTTAATGAAGGATCTTAGTCAAGTGGAAATGTTCAAGAGTGGAAAATTACAATTTGCGGGTATCTCCCCAATGGAACATCGGGCTTTGCAGGATGTACTTAATAGCAAGGGAAGCTTTAAACTGTTATTATGGGGAACGTAAATAGGGCTTGCTGAATGGCGAAAATCCGCCTAAAAACCGCATAACAACAAGGGATTTGGGCTCTATCTGTCGAATATATATGCAAAGGAACCCGTAAAGATGGTTCGAAATCCTTGCAGATGGAGTGACGAATTTGTTTAAGCCGACAGCGCACCTCGAATACCAAATGATTTTACCAGGCGATTTATTTCTGCCCTTTGGTGGGACGCTCGACAAAGAGAATCGTTGGGTCCAGTTGGCGCAGTTGGTGCCGTGGGCATAAGCCGAGAAACGATATGGCGATTTCTTCAATGACACGCTTCGTGGTCAGCAAACGATCAGTCTGCGCATGGGACTCGGTGCACTGATCATCCAAGAGCGAATGCAGTTGACCGACCGATAGACCTTCGGGTCGATCAGCGAGAATCCGTACATGCAGTACTTCCTCGGTCTGCCCGGATTCGTGATGAAGCAACCGTTTCATCATTCCATGATGACGCATTTTCGGAAGCGTCTCATGGATGTGCTCGTGGAACTTAACGAGCTCGTGGCCGTCGAAGGCGCGAAGGACGATGATAACAACGATGGACCGAGCGGCGGCGCGCAAGGCAAAGCGATCAGACGCCAGCTCGGTTATGTTGGACGGAATTTGGAGATCATCGCGGGTCAGGCAAAGGCGCAGCCCCTAACGCTGCTTGGCTGTCAATCCTACCGAGACTTGCTTGTGATAAGCGAGCTATACCGGCAGCAGCTTCAAATGTATAAGGAGCGCTCTCATCAGATTGAGGACCGGATCGTCAGTATCCGCCAGCCACATATCAGGCCCATCGTACGCGGCAAAGCCAAGGCACGCGTCGAGTTCGTAGCTAAGATCGCAGTGAGCATAACAAAAGGCTATGCCTTCCTTGATCGCCTGTCTTGGGACAACTTCAACGAGAGCACAACACTCGTTGGCGTGGTTGAGCAGTACCGCAAGCGCATGGGATACTACCCCGCAGTCGTTCAGGCAGATCAGATTTACCGCACTCGCGAGAACCGGAGTTTCTGCAAGACACATGGGATTCGGCTCAGCGGACCAGCATTAGGATGAAAGCCCAAAAACGGCCCATCAAGTGAAGAGAAACAAATGATCAAACGTGACACTGGCGAACGGAACGCGATAGAATGCAAAATTCGGAGAAGGCAAGCTCAAGTACGGGCTTGGCTGTATTCGAGCAAACCTCGCCAAGACTAGCGAATCCGTCATTATGCTGCAACTGCTAGTGATGAACCTGGAGCACAGGCTCCGCGTTCTTTTTTGCCTTATTTTCGCGATGCTGCCTCGCCGCCTAGTCCCAAAATTCGCTTAGATTATTGTTCAGCAAGCCCTAAATAGCAATCAATGGAGGTTATTTCTTCTGAGGACCTTGATAAATTATAGATTCTTTATCGCTCTGCTTTTACTGTCAGGGGTATTAATGGTTCATCTTACGTTCGCGTCTATAGACTATCGAGAGATCGGAATTAAGTTAAGTATAAATAATGAGGGGCATTATATCGTTAGGAGCTTGTCACCAACAGGTGCTGCTTCTAAATTTTTTCATGTAGAGAAGGAAGATCAGCTTCTAAGTGTGAATGGTGAAGACCCAAATCTGTATCCCGAGATACATTCTAACCGAAGCATATTAGGAGCGAATGAAGCATCATTCCTTCGCCATCATCCCGATGGAACGAGTGAAACCTACAATATATATATTTCAGATGCACCGCTCACCTTTTCTTGGATTGGAGATTTAGCAGTACCAGGAGCCACCTTAATCATATTTTTTATATTAGCTTTTTTCTTGTATTCAAGGAAGAAGAATGATCCTGTAACCAAATTACTTATTGCTTACTTTCTGGCTATTGGATTTACGGATTATAGCGCTGTAGCATCCGCTTCGGGAGATATCATAGGTGGCTTTTTCCTTCAGAATGGGTTGGCAATTGTACCTGTACTTTTTTTACATTTTATCTACGTCTACCTACATAAATATAATATTCAGTTTCTGAATAAGAAGACGCTGGTACTACTTTACGTATTTTGGAGCTTTATTGTCTTAGATTGGGGTATTTTTAATTTCACCTCACTTTCAAATGAAATATATTATTACATTGAATTTAATAGTAGCGTGATCTTCTTTCTGGTAAGTAGCTTATATACGATTTACAAGTTATTTAAAACCCTGCGAAGATATAGGGACACTCCGGTAAAGTCTATTATTAAGTTGATTTTAACAGGTCAGGTTGTGGCTTATACGCCATTAATTATATTAACGTTTGTACCCTTCATTTTTAATGTGTATTTTATCGCCTCGAAGTACACAACGGCTTTTCTTCTGATTTTGCCTTTTATTTATTTCTATATCATTATGGCTGAACGGTTTCTTGATATTGAGATCGCACTTACGAAATTCAAATACTATTCACTAATTACGTTTATTCCCGCGATCTTCTTTCTACTTGTCTTTATGGCAATTTTCCATAATGAACATGGAATAGCGATCCGCTGGATTCAGATGTTCCTTATATTCCACTTCGGTTTTGTTACATTCTTATACATCAAAGAAAAGATGGATATTCGTATCAAACCTAGGTTATTTAAACAGCTGTATGATTTCCAGTCTAGTCTGGATCGCTTTTCCAAAAATATTTCAAAGGTCATGAAACGTTTTGACTTGGAGATGTATCTTCATCAAGAGATCAAGCGCACATTACCAGTAAGAAGGGCTGAAGTGATCGTGCTTCATCAAGATCAGGAAGGCTGGCGTTTGCTAAAAGAGGGTAGGGAGTCCCAAGTTGATGATCGGGTTATAGAGGTGCTCTTAAATCCAACTGATGAGTATATATTAGGTGAACAAGTCTCTGTTCCGCAGGGGCTATGCTATGTAATTGGGCAAAACGGATCTAATAGCTATGTGCTATGGGTTGATAATAAAGAAAACTTCTTAAAGTTTAATTCGGAAGAATTGAATTGGCTCCGTGTGATGGTTAACTACTCGAGCATCGTATATGAAAATTTATTTTTAATTGAAAGGTTGGTTCATGATTTGGAGGCCGATATGCAAAAACATCAAAGTTCTTCTCCGTGGATGCTGCGGTTGTTGTTTGGTTTATCTGAGAATGAGCGCCGTAAGCTGGCTTCAGACCTACATGATTCAGCATTGCAGGAGCAGTTAAATTGGTATCGTAGGCTTGAAGTCATTTTGGCTGATTACGATTTGAAGGATGATCTTCGTGATAAGCTATTTGATATTAAGGAAGGTCTGCTGGATGTAATCCACCAGATTCGAGAAACATGCAACGAACTAAGACCACCACTACTTAAAGAATTGGGCATAGCCGACTCATTAAATCATTTATTCGAATATGCACAATTAAGAAATAATTACGCGATCGATTTTCGGTACGAACCTCTCCGGAGTCCGTTATCTGATGAGCAGACACTTGCGCTATATCGAATTGTGCAAGAGCTACTTCGAAATGCAGGTAAGCATGCGATCGCATCTCGAATTGTGATCGAGCTTTGTGAGCAAAACGGCGGTATTGATTTCAAGTATCAGGATAATGGTAAAGGGATGCAAATCGAGGATATCGTTGAGTCATTTGATTATATGGGATTATCCGGAATCAGGGAACGCGTGGTCAGCATGGAGGGGCATGTGGAATTCGAGTCCGTTATAGGCGAAGGATTCATAGTTAATATTCATTTTCCTTTAGAGTTACCTGAAATATCGGCAAACAGAGGAGGAAGCAACAATGATTCGTATCTTACTGGTTGATGATCACCCTTCTGTTGGTGAAGGGACCAAAACGATGCTAGAGCAGGACCCTGAAACCGAAGTGATCGTGCTCGTTTCACCTGTTGAGGCACTTGAGGTGCTGAAGAACGAAACATTTGATGTTTGTCTCTTTGATCTCAATATGCCCGTGTTTAGTGGCATCGAATTGACGAAACGAATATTGAGTATGTATCCAGATACGAAAATTCTAATCTATACAGGTTATGAAATCAGTTCGCACTTTAATTTACTTGTTGAGTCGGGTGCCTGTGGTTTTATTAGCAAAACCTCTACTCGTGAGCAGCTAAATAACGCTATACGCTGTGCTCTGCGCGAGGAGTCCGTGATTCCTGTTGGATTGCTGAAGCAATTGCGTAGAACGGAAGTTAGGCTTTCACAATTAAAAAGCGAAAAAGCTCATGATGATGTATCTATTAATAAAAAGGAACAAGAAATATTGCAAGAGGTTGCTTTAGGGAAAAGTAACAAGGATATTGCAGGTCGATTGTTCTTTAGCCAAAGAACGGTTGAATACAATTTGACAAGAATATTCCAAAAGCTGAAAGTTAGCTCAAGATCCGAAGCGATCGTTGAGGCGAGTCGGCTGGGTCTCGTTCATTTACAGAAATTTGAGTAATAGAGAGGGACTAACGCTAGGAATTAATTTATTGTTAAATAAAAAGGGCTGTTTTGCTAATACGTAGCGAAACAGTCCTTTTGGGTATCTTTATAAGAATATCAAGCAATATACTACTTATCAACACGCGTGGAATAAGGCAAATAAATGGAAGGAGAAATGGCCTGAACTTAATATTATTAGTTGGAATGAAGATGAGTTTTAAGGAAATTTTCGAGAAGAAGGACCTTCGCCTAACATTACAACTTTACGTCGTCGCTGACGTTCCTCGGTCACCTAGAGTGTTTATGCAACATATATGATATGAGTCGATGAAGGAAGTAAAACAAATTGAAAGGGGTGGTTTCTATGAATAATAAAATGATTCGTAATATTGTTGTATTTGTTATGGTTGTTGTTTTCAGTGGATGGATAGGAGTACTTGTGGACTCAATACTTCCCGAGCAGCCTAAAGGTGATACTCTCGGTATGGGGGTATGGCTGGTGTTGCCTATGTTAACTGTAATTACAATAATATTAATGTCAAAGTTCGATTGGAAAGATATTGGCCTCAAGCCGAATTTGAAAGGAAATACAAAATGGTACTTAACTTCTGTCTTGATTTATCCTGTTGTAACCGTAATCGTATTGATAATCGGAGGGTCAACAAATTGGATTGACTTGTCAGGACTTGATCTCAAAGCTTTGATGTGGGCATTTAGCAGTACATTGTTAATTGGTTTTATTAAAAATATATTCGAAGAGCCTGTTTGGCGTGGCTTTCTTACATCACAACTCGTTAAATTAAATCTTAGGGACTGGAAAATCTATCTCATAGTGGGATTCGTTTGGGGAATATGGCATATTCCATATTACTTGTTCTTTTTACTGGAGGCAGATTTACAAGTGGTGTTACCCGTCAACCGAGCTATATTTATTATTGTATCTATAATAACAATGACGTGTTGGTCTGTAATGTATATTGAGCTTTATAGGGTAACAAAATCAATTTGGCCGTGTGTTATATTACATACGGTAGAAGATTCACTAATAAATCCTTTAGTTATATCAGGTTATATCAGTATAGCATCAGGTAAAGAAATTCTAATCTCACCGATCAGCGGAATCATTACTTCTATTTTATATCTAGCTATTGGACTAGGAATAAGAGCATATAGAAGACACTCAAACAAATTAACTATCACTAAAGGTATTGAGCATAATCTTAGCTGAAACCCTGAAATTTATGCTTATAAAGACTGGTTTTACCTCTCAAATCCGAGTGTCTTAGATAATTAAAAATTTCGAGGTAGGTGGGATCTACTTGGTTACAAGCGCTCAATAATAGATGGATCAACTGGCGAGAGACTAACAGTACTGGATAATGATCAAGTGACAAATATACTGGGGCGAATAAAGGATGAATCAATAATTCCGGCAGAAAATCAAGAGGGATCAGTCGGATATAGATTTAGAGTCATATTCTATGAGAATGAAAAATTAACACTGGACTTCATTCCAAATCAAATACAGGGCATTTATAATAAATCTAATGAAAAGCTAAATCGGAATTTAAAGGAAGTATTTGAAAAATATTTTGATAGAAAATTCTAGGAAGACTTCAATCTCTGCCAACATAGCATTACCACAGAAGGTCAGTGTCTCTTAGTCAGCAAGAGGAAGTCTTGAAGAAGTTAACACAGAGAGGAAATTAAAAGAAAGTTCAAGGATTCAATCACGTAACAATAAACGTTAGAGATCTAGAGATATCAATAAACTTTTATACAGGTATTCTTGGACTAAATATGAGGCACAGAGGGAACAAGGATGCATATTTAGAGTGGGGAAGTGCATGGATTTGTTTGATTGAACGAGATCATTATAGTGAGCATGCAGAGGAACAAGCAGGAGTTGATCATGTTGCATTTTATATTCCAGAGGAGGATTTCGATGAAGCAGTAAAATTACTTCAAGATAATCATGTGAAAATAGTAAGGGAAGCAATTAAGCGTGGTACTGGATGGTCAATTAACTTTTTGGATCCAGATGGAACTCAACTTGAATTACATACATCAAACTTAGAGGAACGAATGAAGGTATGGATATAGTAAGAGCAAGATTGGATTTAGAGTATAACAAATGATGAGGCATATACACCTCGCAGAATCCCACCTGAGAGTAAGTGGGGTTCGTCTTGAACCACCGAACGTTTTTGGAACTCTCTGGAGTGAAAAGCGTCTTATTAAATAGCGGTGAATGGATTGATATAATAACGAGAACGTAAAAAAAGGGGATTTACTAATGAACAACTGCTTTCGAATCGACAGCGATATAAATCGTAGTCTTACGTTGATGCAAACCAAACAATCAGCTCTTAACGTTTTGAATGAATATGATGTGGACTGGAGCTCCATCCATTTCATTCAATTATCAGAGCATGTTACCTTCCGCATAGAGAGCAGCGACGGGGAAAAGTTTTTGCTCCGCATTCACCCGGAGAGTAAGTCGCGGGAGGAAACCGTATCCGAACTGGAATGGTTGGCGACTCTTAGGTATAAGGGTATTATCGTGTCCGAAGCCGTGCTGAACCGAAGAGGGGCTTTCGTCACAGATACGGCTACAAGCGACGGGCAACTTTATTATGCGACCTTGTTGAAATGGATCGAGGGTGAGCACGTGGATAAAAGGGCACTTACAGTTGAGAGAATTCGAAAAATGGGTGCACTGATGGCGAAACTTCACGAGGCAAGCTCAGATTTTTGTCCATACAAAGGCTTTACACGCCCTTCTTGGGGTAGAAAAAGCTTTCAACGGGACTGGGAGCATTTGCAAATGCATTACCGGCATTTCATTTCAGATGAAGCCTTTAATTTATACACCACGGCTGCAGATAAAGTGGAAAATCATCTCGAAATGTTGGAACCAACTGGAAGTAATTATGGGATGATTCATGCAGACTTACACAATGGCAATGTCGTATTCCGAGACGACGAACCGTATGCCATCGATTTCGGTAGGTGTGGTTTTGGCTATCATCTCTATGATATGGCCCAGTCAATCATGGGGTTACTTCCTCTCCAGAGAGAGATTTTCATAGAGGGGTATGAGCAGATCAGAAAAATGGATGAGAATTCTATATCAATATTGGAGAGCTTCTTTGTCATGGCTATCATCGAGGCATACAGCTTCCATGCTGAGATAGAGATTGAGACAGAAGGTCTGATCGAAGAGCAACCCTATGCGCAAGCGATATTGAGAGCATACATAAATGGGGTGCCGTTCATGTTTCAGCCACTTGATGAGACCTCCTTAAGTTAGGCAAATTAATTGATTTTGAAAGTTAGAAAGATAAGTATGCTTTAAAAGAAGGTGAGGTGGACGGAATTACTTTTAGTTTAGTGATTGCTCTGCTTGTCTCCTGCTCTTCATCCCGAGTTTCACCCAATGATACAGCCATATGGGGTGCTATGCATCTCATTCTGCATGGTTAATACTGCTGAATAAACAAACCATTTCCCAATATTAACGTTAAATATAATAGGATTAACCATTAAGGGGACGGGACGAAATGGAAGTAACTGGAATTAAAGGGTTCTCTATTATAAGCCGTTTCGTTCCGATTTATTTATGCGCTCTCATTCTAATATTGGGAAGCGTATCTATATGGTTCTTAAGTAAAGACGGTAGTATTTCAGAAGGATTTAAGTACTTTCAAATACCTGCAGATAATGGGATTACGCTACATGTGCTTCAGACAGAACCAAGTAGTATTTCGCTTAACAGCATAGACGACAACGTCGTGCGGTCAGGAACCAATGGAATCAATGGTGGATTCTTTTGGGGGAATCATTTGTTGAGCATTGCGGTTATGGATGGCCTGCCCGTAAACGGAAGTCCTAAAGAATACGGCTCAGGTTGGTTTAACGTCAAATACGCCCGAGGAACCATTCTTTACGATCGGGTAACAAGGAAGATCGAGGTGCAACGAGCTGCAAGCGTCGACGATCTGGATATGACAGACGCAACGAAGTTCTGGGCGCAGGGCGGAGTAAGTATGAATTTAAAGGACGATAGCAAGTGGTATAACCTAGCCGTCAAAGAAGAAAGACTTCCGTTTCCTGATGACGAACGCCTTCGCAGTGCAATGGCCTACGATAATTCAGGGAAAATATATCTGGTGGTCACTTCTACCAAATGTACGGCGGAACAATTTCGCACTGCTATTAAGAGCAATATTGCTGATGGAAATTTGAATGAGGCTATATTTTTAGACGGGGACGGATCCTCACAACTACTTGCTGGTAATATGAAACTGGAGGGTGATGCCCGAACGGTGCTACAGATGATCGTGGTCAACGGGGAAAGTCACTAGAAAACGTCTAGCGATAGTTATATCAACGGAGAAATGATATTTTTATTAGAAAAGGGGTAATGCAAGTGGTTAATATAAGGGAAATCAAAGATGAAGACGCAGAAAATCACTTATCCTTGTGTATCAAACTTGATAATGAAACAAAGTTTATGCTTTATGAACCAGGGGAGAGAACCACGACAGTTGAACGTCATAGAGAGTTTGTACACTCTCAAATCACGTATGAAGACTCAACTATTTTTGTCGCAGAACATGATAATCAACTCGTTGGGCATCTCATCGTAAATGGCGGAAAAGTTAAAAGAATTAAGCATGTTGGATATATAGTTGTTGGCATATTAAAAGATTATACAAGCCAAGGGATTGGCACAGAACTATTTAATACTCTTGAAAATTGGAGAATAGGGTCAGGAATAAAGAGACTTGAATTATCTGTAATGGTTCACAATGAAGCTGCAGTATCTCTTTATAAGAAAATGGGATTTGAAATTGAAGGCATAAAGAAAAAGTCATTGAATATCGATGGAAGGTACATAGATGAATACTATATGGGAAAGACGTTTAATTAAATGTAACTTAGGAGGCGATACCATTGGAAACCATTCATAACATGTTTGAACATTTAACTTGGGCTAATCAAAGCATTCTAGAAGCATTGCAAAATGCAGAAGTAGGAGAGCAGGAACTAAGGTTACTTTCTCATATTTTGAATGCTGAACAGGTATGGCTAACTAGATTAAAAGGTATGGATAGTTCACAAATGCCCATCTGGTCGGATAGTGATATACCAATCTGTGCAAAACGAATTAAACAAAATGAAGAAGATTTCAAAACATATCTTGATGAAATAGCTACAACTGACCTAGATAACTTAATAACATACAGAAATGGTAGTGGTAAAGCGTTTAAAAATTCTATACGAGAAATATTAATTCACGTAGCACTTCATGGTCATTATCATCGAGGACAGATTAACTCGCGACTTCGAGCAAATGGTAATGAACCAGTTAATATTGATTATATTACTTTCACAAGATAGAGATGAATCTCGTCAGGTGGATCGATGTAAGAGATTAAGGGGTTTAATAGATGATAATCAAGAAAGGGAAATTCCTATGACAAAAGGAAATATTATATTTCTAAACGGAACCTCAAGTTCCGGAAAGACCAGTCTAACTAAGAAGCTTCAAGAAATGTTAGTTGAACCGTTTTTTCATTTTTCACTTGATACATTTGAAGACATGGCACCTAAAAAGCACTTGAACCAAGATTTCTGGGCTACTCTTAGGATGAGTGTTTCTGGAATGCATAAAAGTATCGCTGCATTTAGTGAATCAGGGTTAAATGTAATTGTTGATCACGTAATATTAGATATTCCAGAAATGGAAGGATGGTTGGATGAATGTGTTACCCACATGCATGCCCTACCAGTGTTATTTGTTCAGGTAAATTGTCCTTTAGTAGAATTAGAAAGACGGGAAAAAGAACGAGGAGATAGAGATATTGGCCAAGCTAAATCTCAATTGGAGCAAATATATGGTCGTGAGATATATGATCTTGAAGTAAATACCTATGAAAATTCATTAGAAGAATGTGCTCAACAAATCATCGATAACTTACAAGTATTGATAGATATCAATGCATTCAATAGAATGTATGGTGAAAAAGCAATTTAAAAATTACTTAAAACGACGTCGCTTTACAAGCCATTGTCTACTCACTTCTTGAACGGGAATGGTTACAAGATAAGTCTAATCATTAATCAAGAAAATCAAGATATTGAGGAAAGTGAGATCAATTATGAACATATCAATACGACAAATAACTGAAAATGACCCTAAAATTATTTCGGATGCTTTTAAAGAACACGGGTGGGACAAGCCTATTTCTCTTTATGAGAGATACACTATTGAGCAGAATAACGGGGAAAGAGTGACATTGATTGCCGAAGTGAATGGACAATTTGCTGGGTATGTAAATGTGATTTGGAAATCGTATTATCCTGCATTTAGGGAGGAAAGTATACCGGAAGTTAATGATTTTAACGTTTTATTAAATTATAGAAGATTAGGTATTGGCACAAAACTAATGGATCGCGCAGAAGAAATAATAAGCGCAAGATCATCGGTTGCTGGAATCGGAGTAGGTGTATTTGCTGATTATGGTAAGGCTCAAGTTCTGTATGTAAAGCGTGGTTATGTCCCAGATGGTAGAGGGTTATTTAATGGACAGCATTATGTTGAATATGGGGAAACTGTTTCAATAGACCATGATATTGTTCTCTACTTAACCAAAAAATTATAGAATCGTGTATAAGTATAAACTAAAAGTACGTAATGAAGTAGGGAGTTGTAATCTAGATGGAAGTCGCTGGAGCTTTTGTAGTATTACTATTGTGTTTAATTGGGTTTCTTATCGTTGCGGCAATTGTACGTTATGGTGTAGATTCATCAAAAACATCGAAAAAAATTGAAGATTTAATAAGTGAAGTGCATTATTTGAGAACTGAAATGAATAAACAAAATAACAACAAACAAGATGACAACAAACATATAATTGATGAGAAAGTCTAGAGTTCATATTCAACAGCGGTGTCTACGCTTATTATCAAAATTACCGGGCAGGGTTTACGCTCGGTTTTTCTTAGTTATATACTCCATTTCTCACTATGAAATTAATTGAAATAAGCTGCCAGCTTTTGAATGAGTGGGCTTCTCCTCAAATCTTGATGATAAATCAAACTATAAGAGAGTGGCATTTGAAAAGGGTATCCGATTAACTTAATTGCCTTAATACGTCCATCTAAAATATATGGATCCTCCTCAATCATCAAATTAGAAAGAATACTGACTCCTAACCCAGCCATTACTGACTTTTTTATGACTTCCGAGTTATAAGATTGAAAGAGAATGGTCTGTTCACTTGATTTGGCTGAAAAATTACGTATTAAATTCGGATAAAAATGTTCCCCATACAAAATGAAGGGCTCCTCTAATACTTCCTCTAATGTGATTTCTGAATGTAAAGCAAATCGTGAACTAGCAGAGACAAGTAAATAATATTGACTCGTTACCTGTAGGTTCTGAAAAAAAATGGATGAGCTAAAGTGACTCAAATCATGCGTTAATGCGATAAAGCCGATATCTGCTTTGTTCTGTTGAATAGCCTCTATTACTTCATTATTTTCTAGTTCCAAAATTTGATAATTCACGAGAGGGTAATCCTTTTTGAACGTCGCTAACGTTTCTGGTAGTAATGTCATAAAGAGACTTGGGATGGTGGCGATGGTGACTTCTCCAGCAAGTTGTGAAGTGCGAGATTTGATTTCTAGTTTAATCTCCTGCGTTTTTTGATAAATCTCCATGAGCTTTGGTAACAACCATATTCCGTCTTCAGTTGGAATAGTTCCATGACGTGAACGGTGAAATAAAACAACATTTAATTCCTTTTCTAATGCGGTAATTGATTGACTGATGGCAGATTGTGTGACGAACAGTTGTTGAGAAGCAATCGTAATCGATTGAAATTCTACGACAACTTTAACGTACTGCAGTTGTTCGAAATTCATTGAACCTCTCCTTATTAGTAAATCTAATGTAAAGCTTAAGTTTTATTAATTATACATTAACAAAACTTAATAATATAATAAGCAAGGCCAGTAAGATGCAAGAATGAGCTTAGAGAGGAATGTTTTAATTTTGAAACAATCAAGTATATGGAGCAAAAATTATATTTATTTATGTGGGAGTAATTTTTTAATCGGTCTTATGTTTTACATGCTTGCTACTGTTCTACCGTTATATGTACAAGTGGGTTTACACGGTGATGAGCAACAAATGGGGTTAGTCATTACCATTTATGTTCTCGGAAGTGTGTTCGCTCGACTATTTTCAGGTTTTTTTGTTGATCGATTTGGTAAGAAAAAGTTGGGAGTTATCGGATTTTCAATTTTCTTTATCGCTTCTGTTAGTTATTTTGGTGTGAAGAATGGGTTATTATTATTTTTAGTCGTACGATTTATACACGGTATGAGCTACGCAATTGCTTCTACTGCTACAAATACAACAGTTATTTCTATTTTGCCGGTTGATCGACAAGGAGAAGGGATTGGCTATTTTGGGATGTTCCTTAACCTTGCGATGGTTATTGGTCCATCACTCGGTTTATTTTTATGGAAAAGCGAAAATATATACATTATTTTAATACTAGTTTGTATTCTTTCTGCATTAGCATTATTGTTCATGTGGCGTATACAAATTCAAGAATCAACACAAGCAGCACCACAGAAGAAGCGTTCATTAACTTGGCGAGATATTATTGAAGTAAAAGCCATCCCAATTTCAATCGTTTCCTTTTGCTTATTTTTTTCTTATAGTGCATTGTCTGGGTTTTTAGCTTCATATACAAATGAACTTGATTTGTCCGCCATGGCGGGTCTATTTTTCATCTTATATGCGGTGATGATTGTAGGATTTCGTCCGTTTGTTGCAAAATTACTGGATCGGTATCCTGACCACTATTTCTTCTACCCTTCCATTATCCTGTTTGTTGCTGGGATGTTATTATTAAGTCAGGCCAACCAAGCATGGATGATTCTAGTAGCGGGAATGATGATGGGATTTAGTTACGGAATTCTAAACCCTTGTTTGCAAAATATAGCTATTAAGCAAGTATCGATAAAACGTAGTGGTGCCGCGACAGCGACTTTTTTCTTATTAAGTGATCTTGGATACGGTGTAGGCTCTTATTTCTTAGGGTTAATAGCTTCTTTTAGTAATTATCGTATGATGTACATGGGTTCAGCAATGATAGCTTTCATGGCTATAGTTGTATATTGGCTCTTCCATCATCGTACAGCAGCGAAGAAATCGGGTCAGTCTCTGCATACAGGGACAGTTAAAGATAATTAAATAAGTGGGTGATCTCGAAAATGAAGGATGCAGTTATCATTGAACCTTACAATGAGGAATGGCCTGTAATGTTTGAGTTGCTGCGCAATCAAATCGTAAATGAATTCGGAGCCTTACTAATCAGAATTGATCATATTGGATCTACTGCCATAGTTGGATTAGCTTCTAAGCCAATCATTGATATTCAAATGTCTGTAAACGATCTAAACGATATTGAAGAAGTTAAAAGGGGACTTTGTAAACTAGGATTCCATTATAGGCAAGATAACTCAGACCTGACTAAGAAATATTTTAGAGAAACACAGGGAATGAGAAGAACCCACATTCATGTTAGAGAATCGGGGAGTTGGTCAGAACAATTCAATCTATTGTTTCGGGACTTTTTAAGAGAACATGAGACTGAAAGAAATGAATATGCACAAGCCAAATATGATCTAGCAAACCAATTTAGAGATCAAAGAGAAAGATACGTTGAAGGAAAGACTGAAATCGTATGGAAAATTATGATGAAGGCAAATAAATGGAGTCAAGAGATCGGGTGGAAATAGGGGGGATTACAATATGGAGATTTCTCTAGTCAAATCGGGATTAAGTGAAGCATCAACTATTCATGAAATGCAGATCAAAGCTTTTCCCAAAAGGCATTTGCAATAATTGAAGATATTTATAATGACGCAACCGTGTGGGAGTTAGACACAATTATGCAAGAACAAGGTAATTGTTACCTATATGAAAAGTTAGGTTATAAGAGAACAGGAGAAGCAAAAGTGGTCAACGATAAAATGACAATAATATTTTATGAAAAACACGTAATCTAAATATCAATAAATAAATAATAGGAGATTAGACTCAATGATACTATTTTGCGAACAAGATATAAGTATTAGAACACTTGAAGACGAAGACGCAGATTTACTTGTGAAGTGGCTCTCAGATCCCGTAGTATTGGAGTTCTATGAAGGTCGTGATCGACCTCATAATATGGAATTAGTCAAAAAACATTTTTACGAGGATCGCGAAGAAATTACTCAATGCATAATTCAATACAATTCCGTTGATATCGGGTACATTCAGTTCTACATCATTGATGATGAAGAGAAGGAAAACTATGATTATAAAGACTATAAGGGCACAATCTATGGAATGGATCAATTCATTGGGGAATCTGACTTCTGGAACCGAGGAATTGGCACACTTGTGATACAAGAAACGGTTAAATATTTGATAGGGATTAAAGGAGCCAATAAAATAGTGATGGATCCGCAGGCTTGGAACATGAGAGCGCTTAGGGTTTATGAGAAGAATGGATTTATTAAGAAGAAGTATCTTGATAAACATGAATGGCATGAAGGAGAATTAAGAGATTGCTGGCTAATAGAATATGATGCGTCAGAAACCAAGATGATATGATAATAATTCCATGATTATTTTGGAGGAGATATGCTTAAGAATATCAAATCAAAACTAGAGTGATTGGCTGCAGGAACGCGCTCATTTCACTGAGGTGATATTTTTTTTAAAATTAACTAACATGTCAGTCATACTGAGTAACATGTTAGTCATAGTATAAGTCGTGTTACAAAGTTGTACCTTAACCAATTAAAGGAGGGCATTTTGTGGATGCGACTAATTATGTAATCGGTTTCATTATGGTCTTATCATTTTTTGGATTAGTGTGGTATTGCGTTAAGGGATATAACCTTATGGTTGGATTTTTTGTCATGTCTGTATTATGGACATCGGTTGCATTGATCGGAAATGCAATTTCGCCAACCTCAGCTATGGAAGGGAAATCGCTAATTGATGTTTTGACGAATGTCTTCCAGACGGGACCTGAGAATTATGGTAAAGCCATTCTTGTCAATATTTTCTTTGGCGCATTCTTTGGAAGAGTTCTGATTGACACTGGAATTGCCGCCACTTTAATTCGTAAGGTGGTAGAACTCGGTGGAGACAAACCAAGGGTAACCATGTCACTTTTATGTATCGTTACAGCTGTTATTTTTACATCGATGACAGGAATCGGACCGGTTATTTCCATTGCTGTTATTGTATTGCCGATCATGTTGTCACTTGGAATTCCTTCCCCGATCGCCTTGTTCGCTTTCATGGGATCCATTATGGCGGGAATTTTCGGAAACATCGTTAACTTCACACAATATCAGGCTTTCTTTACTTCTGCCAATGAAAGTTATGCCAGCTATGATTATAATACATACTTTTCCTTCGGCATCATTGGTATGGCTGTTTCGCTGGTTGTTGTCCTGATTATGGCTAACCTTTTCTTGAATAAGAAGAAGATTTCCCGTGCATGGGCAGCAACGCCTGATGCTGGAAATACAGTTGATGCACCTGCTATTTCGTGGATTTCAATCATTCTTCCGGTCATTGGAGTGATTGTGTTCAAAATACCGATTATTCTCGGGTTTATCATTGCAGCTTTATTCGCCTTAGTAACTTGTGGCAAATTAAAAGGGGGTTTTGCAAACGTTTCCAGAATGTTGTCGAAACAGTTTGCAGATGGAGCTATCGATGTAGCACCAATGATCGGATTCTTGCTAACCCTGTCTATGTTTAACAATGCAGCAAACTATGCTTCACCTTACTTTAAACTCTTACTGGGTGGGGCAATGCCTACGACCGCGTTGCTGTTATGTATCGTATTTGCCATCTTAACACCGCTTGGTTTCTTCCGGGGTCCTATGAACTTGGTTGGATCCGGCGCTGCTATCCTGTCTGTGGTCGTATCAACAGCGGTGTGGCCCGTACAATTCTTGTATCCATTATTCGCTATTACAACCGTTGCTCCTCAGCATTTGGATGTCACCCAGTCATGGGTTGCATGGGGCTTTGGTTACACGAAGGTACCTGCAAAGGAATATATGAAGATGTCCATACCTACAGGCTGGATTATCGGGATCATCCTATGCGCAGTTGTATTCTTTATGTACGGACACTTAGTTTAAGTTGGATTCATGATAACCGGCTACTAGGTTTAGTAGAGGAGCCGGTTATCCAAACATATAACAATGTTGTATTAAAGGGCGGAGGGGAACCATGGACAGAATGGTAAGAATGGGAATCGATGTTGGAGGAACGCATACAAAAGCAGTTGCAATTGATAACGAAACACAAGAAATTATAGGGAAATCATCTGTAAAAACGACGCATGATCATGAGAAAGGTGTAGCGGGTGGTGTTGTGAAGTGTTTCCAGAATTGCTTAGAGGAAAATAACATTAAACCGGAAGATGTGGTCTTTGTTGCCCATAGTACAACACAAGCGACAAATGCGCTTATTGAAGGAGATATCGCACGAGTTGGCATCATTGGGATGAGTAAAGGTGGCGTAGAAGGTTTCTTAGCTAAAAAACAAACGAAATTGCAAAATATTGATCTGGGAAACAACAAACAGATCAGAATATTTAATAGCTTTATTAATACGAAGAAAATGTCGGAAGCATCCGTGGTACAGGTCATCAATGATCTAATCAGCCAGGGAGCGCAGGTTGTTGTTCCTTCCATGGCTTTTGGCGTAGATAATGGCAGACCTGAAGAAATCGTATATAACGAAGCCGAGAAAAAGGGCATTCCTACTACAATGGCTTCCGATATTACGAAATTGTACGGATTGACTAGAAGAACCAGAACAGCTGCTATTAATGCAAGTATTCTTCCCAAAATGTTGGATACAGCTAATTCAACGGAACAGTCTGTAAGAGAAGCTGGCGTCCATGTTCCTCTGATGATTATGAGAGGCGACGGAGGTGTTATGGAAATCAGTGAAATGAAGAAACGTCCCGTACTTACGATGCTTTCCGGTCCAGCTGCTTCGGTTATGGGGTCTTTGATGTATTTGAGAGCCTCTAATGGTGTGTATTTTGAGGTAGGAGGAACAACTACCAATATCGGTGTTATCAAAAACGGACGACCCGCGATTGATTATTCGATCGTTGGTGGACATCCGACGTATGTCAATTCTTTGGATGTGCGCGTTCTTGGTGTAGCTGGAGGCTCAATGGTTCGTGCGAATAAAAATGGAATTATCGATGTGGGACCAAGATCCGCTCATATCGCAGGATTGGAATACTCGGTATATACAGATCCGGGCAACATCAAAGGAGCACAGGTTGAGTTTTTCTCTCCGAAGCCGGGTGATCCGGCAGATTATGTGGCCATTTCATTGGATAATGGTGAGCGTGTGACAATAACGAATTCGTGTGCAGCTAACGTTCTTGGACTAGTGAAGCCGGATCATTTTTCCTATGGTCATGTGGAGTCGGCCAGAAAGGCCATGCAGGCATTGGCAGATTATTGTGGAACAACGATCGAAGATATTGCACAGCAGATTATGGAAAAGTCATATGCAAAGATTGAACCGGTTATTCTATCTCTTGCAGAAAAATATAAATTAGAGAAAGATCAGATATCCTTAGTGGGTGTTGGAGGCGGAGCAGCTTCCCTAATTGTGTATTTTGCTGAAAAAATGAAACTGAAGTATAGCATTCCTGAGAACGCAGAGGTTATTTCCTCCATTGGTGTTGCTCTGTCGATGGTCAGAGATGTCGTGGAGCGAATCATCCCTTCGCCTTCAAAAGAGGTGATCAGTGCGATCAAGATGGAAGCGATGAACAAGGCCATTCAAAGTGGAGCAACACCGGAAAGCATCGAAGTTCATATTGATATTGATCCGCAAACCTCCAAAGTAACAGCGATTGCTACCGGCTCAACGGAAGTGAAAACCACCGAGCTTCTAAAGGAATGTACGGAAGATGAGCTCATGCAACTAGCCGCGAAAGATATGCGAATTTCAACCGATCAGACGCTGCTATTGGAAAAGACAAGATATATACAAATTTTTGGAGAAAAGGTTGGAAAAGCTGGAGACGCGGGTGCCATACGTATTCTAGACACTAAAGGCTTCATCAAAGTGCAAAGAGGGAGTGCCATGGTCATCAAGACAACTGCAGGAGAATACCTAAATACAGTGAAGAAGTTATGGGAGAATATGGCCGTCTATCAGACGGAACTTATTGCCAGACCAGATTATTATCTATGCATTGGTGCTCGTGTTATGGATTTTACCGCATCTGATTTTGAACAGCTGGAATTATTAATGGATATCGAAGTTTCAACTTTTGAACCAGATACAGATGTGATTGTGGTAGCAGCTAATATCAAGCAAAGTTAACGATTGTCTAAGCGGAACGGAGGAAGTATGCAGGATCAAGTCAAGTTAGGAGAGATGATTCATCATTTGTTGCAGGTAGACGATCAGACTTGGGGATTGTATGCATTTTCAAGAGATATTCTAAACCAGCGGATTCCATTGGACAAAAAGACGGAGATGATTCATAAGGCAATTGCATGTGGAAAAGAATATGCGCAGCGAGTCATCCGTGAATATGGTAGCAAAGATATACGTATGATTGCGACAAAGTTAAAGGTGAATATTGAGTTTCGGGATTCTAAAATCACAGGGAAGCGTGTGCTTTTTGCCAATTACACTCCACCGAACAGAATCGAAATTATGGAAGAGCCGGTGCAACGGGCCGTTCAACTGTTGTCGGGAACGGATGTCATGTTGTATAAACTTGTTCAGCAAAACGATATAATGGATACAATTTTGGGGCATGAAATCTTCCATTTAATAGAGGATGATAATGAACAGGAAATCTATACACGGACCGAAAAAATCTGTTTGTGGAATTTCATGGGATATAAGAACTACTCCACAATACGGACTTTGAGTGAAATCGGAGCCATGGCATTCACCAAGGAATTGAATAACCTGAACTATTCTCCCTTTATGCTGGATGTTCTTTTATACTATAGCTATGATTCTTCCAGTGCGGAGAAAATATATCGTGATGTTCTAGGTGTGAGTTTAGGAAGGTGTAGGGAAACCGTTGAAGACTCTTAATACTAGTGTTTCATTAAATGATGTGACTTACAATAAAATAAGAGAAGATATCATGAATATGACGTTGGAGCCGGGCATGGATGTCAGTGTGCAGAAGCTCTCTGAACGCTATGGTGTCAGTAGGACCCCTGTGCGTGAAGCCGTCGTTCGTCTTCAACAGTCAGGATTGGTGGAAATCTATCCACAGCGAAAAACAGTTGTATCCAAAATTGATTTGCAAAGAGTTCGTGAGGAGTGGTTTATTAGAACTTCATTGGAATCTGCGGTTGTGGATGAATTTATCCGGAAATGTAGCGAACTGGTTGCGGATACCATGCAAGAACTGATCAATACACAAAAGAAGTATATGGATAAAAAACATTACTTTGAATTTTATTGTAAGGATAATCGGTTTCATCAGCTTATTTTTGAGACGGCAGGTGAAGACCTATCTTGGTCTACAATTGAAGAGGTAGCCTCCCATTATAATCGAATTCGGTTGTTGTATGTGAAGATGCAAGGGGTAGACCAATCCGATATTGATATACATGTACAAATGGTGGAGGCAATCCGTAGGCGTGATGTAGCTGCTATGCGTAAAGTTGTGATAGAGCACTCCAATAGCCTATTGGAGCAGGTGGAAAGGATGTCCGTGCAATATCCACATTTTTTCTGAAGGAAACCACTGTAATCATATATGTTGAAAAAGCTAACAGCGCGTACCGATTCTATTAATCGTGCGTGCTGTTTATGTCATCTTGAGATTTGAAACTACTTGCAGATGAGGTTAATTTTGTTAAGATTAAAGTCAGTAGGTTGGAAGGTGTCTATTACAATTATATTGGCATGGAGTTAACCCAAGGGAGTAAACTTTGAAATTCGATAGAGAGTGAGGAAACATGAAATGGACTATGTAAAACTGGGGAATACAGGATTGGATGTATCTCGGCTTTGTCTTGGTTGCATGAGCTTTGGTATCGCAGATCGGTGGATTCACCCATGGGTACTTGATGAAGAGCACAGTCGTCCTATAATAAAAAAAGCACTGGAGCAAGGTATCAATTTCTTTGATACGGCGAATGTGTACGCAGATGGAACAAGTGAAGAGATTGTTGGACGAATACTAAATGATTATGCCAATCGTGATGAGATTGTTCTTGCGACAAAGGTTCATTTTCGGATGCATGAAGGTCCGAATGGTGCTGGCCTTTCCCGAAAGGCAATCATGAGTGAAATTGATAAGAGCCTGTTGCGATTAGGAACCGATTATGTAGATCTTTATCAAATCCATCGCTGGGATTACAATACTCCTATTGAAGAGACGATGGAAGCATTACATGATGTTGTTAAGGCTGGAAAAGCAAGATACATTGGCGCTTCTGCCATGTACGCTTGGCAGTTCCTTAAAGCATTACACGTAGCAGAAAAGAATGGATGGACGAAATTTGTATCCATGCAGAATCATCTAAACCTCATATACCGTGAAGAGGAGCGGGAGATGCTACCCCTGTGTAAGGAAGAGAAAATTGGTGTAATTCCATATAGCCCACTCGCATCAGGAAGATTGACGCGTGATTGGTCGGAGTCCACTCATCGTTCCGAAACGGATCAAGTTCAGAAATCTAAATACGATGGTACTTCCAATACGGATCGTGTAATTGTAGAGCGCGTGGCGGCAATTGCAGAGAAACATGGCGTTCCTCGTGCACAAATCGCTCTTGCCTGGTTGTTGCAGAAAGAACCTGTAACAGCTCCAATTATCGGTGCTACAAAAATGTCTCATCTTGAGGATGGAGTAGCTGCTCTATCGATTACGCTTACAACGGAAGAGATAGCATCTCTGGAAGAGCCTTATGTCCCACATCCAGTCATTGGTGCGGAATGAGATAATAAACTATACGGTGGGTGGTAGTGTAGTGAGTAAATTATCAACCATAACGTATGATTGTTCAGAAGGTGAACAGCTAGGGTACAGACATATGCGAAATATTATATAAATGCTTCAGGTCTTTCTTATCTATTCGTTGTAAAAGGCAGCAATCGATCGAGATAAGTTAGCTCAGAACGTCAGAACATCAGAACGTCAGAAACTCAGAACATCAGAACATCAGAACATCAGAACGTCTTTCATGAACTCAATTAGCAGGAAACTCTCCATCTAATTCCCGGGATTCCTCTTTCAATAATGAATTAACTGGAAATTACCCAGTTAATCACTCGAAAATGTAGTTAATTTGGTTGAATACTCTAATCTAACAGGAGTTTCTCCAGTTAGATTGTATATTACTCAACTTCAAACCACTTTAGCTGGAAAAATTCCTTCTAAATATGTCTCTAGCAAACAAAGTATATTTTTTTCTTTCTAAATATGTCTCTATCTAGCTTTAGGAGATTGGCTCTCCGCCATCTGATGCGTGTATAATGACGAATTGGTACATTTGTTCAAGATTAGTCTGCCTAGTGTGACTATGGATGCGTTAAAACAAGAGAGTCACTATTCTTACTCTTACTTTTAGATTGTAAGAGCCCAGAAGTAGATTGTAAGAGTTCAGATGTAGATTATAAGAGTTCAGACCTAGCATGAACAGAGTTCAGATAGTTACCTGGTAGACATATGCTACCAGGTTGTTTTGCTATATAGAGTACATCCGTAAAGATAGAATACGTACTACCCATCAATTGGTTTGATTACTTTCGCGGGATTTCCACCTACTACAACGTTATCTGGTACATCTTTGGTTACGACAGCACCCGAAGCGATCACTACGTTATTGCCTATTGTAACACCAGGGTTGATGACGGATCTTCCGCCAATCCAGACATTATGACCTATCGTAACTGGTTTCCCATATTCTGCACCTGTGATTCTTTCCATGGCATTCAATGGATGAGTAGCGGTATAGATATGGACTCCTGGTGCTATGAAACAGTTATCACCGATCCGAATCTCACACACATCTAAAAAGACACAATCAAAATTAGCAAAGAAATTCTCGCCAACATGGATATTATATCCATAATCGCAACGGAATGTAGGTTCAATGTATAGATTGGTTCCTGTCGAACCGAACAGTTCTTTTAGTAGCTCTATTCTTTCTGTATGTTCTGATTCTATTGTTTGATTGAATAACCGGGTTAGTCTCCGTGCGTTTGATCGTTCATTTGTTAATACGGGGTCCATGGCCTGATACAACTCACCATTCAACATTTTCTCTTTTTCTGTTTTCATTGTATTTACAACTCCTTATTATGGCTGGAATCTTATCTGTTAATTTCGGCGATCATGAGGGCTAGTCCAAGTTGCTGTAATCCATGTAAATAATCCTGTTTCCAATCACTGGTGGTCAGTACAGGAAGATGTTCTTCCGGAATATAGGTTGCGCTCTTTGTGATGATTTGGTTTGTGAGAGCTTCGTTTACTTCATCGTTGCAAAAAATAACAGAGTGGGGGTTAATCGTAGCTGCAAAGAAAGCCACCAATCGACTAATCGCATCAATCTTTTCTGTATGATTAATACTTACTTTCCCAGGTTCGCTTCCGCTTTTTAACACTTGCATGAAATTTCGGTCATCATACATGGGCACAAATGAAACTTCCCCTGAGAAAAAGGTACTTCCTCGTACAACATCTCCGTTGATCATAATACCGGCACCAGGACCATTTTGACCGAAATATAAGTAGACTAGAGAGGTATAATCGTGATTATCACTTGTTTTGTTGAATCCATAAACTGCTGCGTTCATATCGTTCTCTACGACGACAGGTATAGAAAAATGATCTTCAAAGTATCCTTTTAAATCATAATTATGGAATTGTTCATAGCCATATATATATATAATTCGACCTTCGTTGACCGAACCAGGAACACCAATCGATATGGCACGGATTCTAGGATATTTCACAATAATATCTTCAATGTACTTCGTTAAGCTTAGAATGTCATCCATGAGGAAACTTAATGTTGTGCCTTGTTCTTTCACTTCTCCAAAGCAATTAAAAACGGTATAATGTGTTTCTGATTTCTCTAAATAGATAGCTAAGCCTAGCATATACTCCGGATTGTAAGCATATCTCTGAGCTCTTCTTCCTCCACTAGAATGATCCAGATCCCCTAGTATAAGTTCCCCGTCATTCACCATTTGTTTTAAAAATTTACTAATAGTAGGGAAGCTAATACCGAGTTGGTGACTCAATTCAACCTTTGTAGAACTTTCATGTGTTAGAAGGGCAGCACGGATATTACGATGGATGACTTTCTTCATATCTTTTGGAGTTGTGAGTAAGTCGTTCAATATCGATTCACCTCCTAAATTCACCTGAAAAAACTGCTTATTAAACATATTTAATAAGCTAGAGCAATAATATCAAAAACTATTTTTATTAGCAATAATGTTAACCTTGCAGATTAAAGAAGGGCATTTGAATAGACAAACAAGAACCGTTATAATTATTTCATGACATAAATTATTTACAGCCCTACATGCATTGGATAGGAAGAATGTGGTTTCAACAATGTCTTTTTTACTTACAGCGAAACGTCTTCTGGGTGGCAAATTTCATGCGTTTAAACTTAAAAAGTTCCAGGTATTATTCTTTCTGATTGTGCTCTTGCTGATATCAGGGACGTTATTCTACACCAAAGAAGAAGGACTTTCTGTTCTGGATGCGTTATATTTTTGCGTGATTACGCTAAGCACTGTAGGACATCCTAGCTTTGAACCTCAGACATCCCTTGGCAAAATTCAAAATCTTCACCATGATCTATATCATCGTGGGAACAGGTCTGTTCATAGGAATGGTGGGTCATATGCCGTCTTTGAAAAAGGACGGCTTTTCCAGTTCAACTTGGTTGTCAGATGAACGTCACGAATGGTATGTAATTTCCTTTAAATCCCTATGATATAATGTAATCAATTGATTTGAATCAGAACTTAACTATGGAAGTAGGTGTCAATGCGTTGAGAACAATCGTTGTGATAGGTGGAGGAGTAACCGGATTATCCACCACTTACTATCTACAGAAATCTGTACAGAAGAGTAACTTAGACGTTAAGATCGTGCTGATAGAAGGTAGTGATCGGCTTGGTGGCAAGATTAGAACACTCCATGATGGAGAGTTCACAATGGAGTCCGGTGCGGATTCTATCGTAACACGTAAGACAAATGTCGCTCCCCTGATTGAGGAACTTGGTCTTCAAGATGAAGTTGTATATAATGCAACAGGAATATCCTATATCTATACAGAAGGTAAACTTAAGCAAATTCCGAAAGATTCAGTATTTGGAATACCCTTAAGTATCGAATCGCTTGCCAAGACAGACTTAGTCTCCGCTGAAGGTAAGGTTGAGGCACTTAAAGATTTGTACATCCCCAATGACAAGTTTACGAAAGATGATTCTGTTGGTGATTTTCTTGAAGCTTTTCTAGGAAAGGAACTTGTGGAGAAGCAAATTTCACCTGTCCTCTCAGGAGTATATTCTGGAAAGCTGGATGATCTAACGATTGCATCAACTCTTCCTTATCTAATCGACTATAAGAATGAATATGGTAGTATTATTCAAGGATTATCAGCAAATAAGGCCCAATTCCAAGGGAAAGGCGATAAGAAATTCATGTCTTTCAAGAATGGGGTATCTGCATTAATTGACTCTATGGAGCAGAACTTGTCTGATATAGAGATCATCAAAGGGATTCAAGCTGAACGAGTAGATAAGTACGGAGATCAATACCGGGTATCACTTGCAAATGGTCGTAATCTGGATGCAGATGTGGTTGTACTTGGAACCATGCATTCCACTGCTCAAGCATTGCTCCAAGATGAGGAATTGAACGAGGATTTCAATCAATTATTTAATAGTTCTCTCATCAGTGTGTATCTAGGATTCGATATCCCAGACGGTCAACTACCAGCAGATGGAACGGGATTCATTACAAACAACAGCGACGATGTGAAATGCAATGCCTGCACATGGACAAGCCGCAAATGGGAGCATACATCCGAGCATCAACGTCTTCTAGTTAGATTATTTTATAAGAGTTCAGGACCCCATTATGATACGTTGATCAAGCTCTCAGAAGAGGAGTTACTGGAAGTTGCACTGCATGACATTCAGATCAGTCTTGGTATTACAGGACAACCTATGACTTACGATGTGACGAAATGGCACGATGTAATGCCGAATTATCATATCCGTCATCATCAGATCGTAGAATCTCTTGAGGAGAAGATGGCTACACACTATCCAAATGTGATCCTCGCTGGATGTTCTTATTACGGTGTGGGTATTCCGGATTGTATTGCGAATGGCGAGAAGACGGCAGAACTTATTCATGAGAAGCTTAGTTCGAATTCGAGTTCGAATGCTTCGATGAAGTAGATTGAATTAGCTAATGGCGATGGCATGTGTGCGAAGCCAAACGGTCTTATTCAGAAAGTGACATCGTATTTTGTTAATCAGGTGGGTGTCACGATTTGCGATGAAGAAATGGATCTTAATAGTCCAAAAAGGAACAGACGGTACTTGTGCCGTCTGTTCCTTTTTTATTGATTGTCAGCTAATCAGAATGAACTCACCTTATGAAGGTACTATGTGGATCGATAAAAGAGACTCTTCGTCTTATATTTCCCCGATATCCGTGTCAAATGGATAGTTTTCTTTTCCACAATAGCGAATACAAACTAGAACTGATTGCAATTATGAACATGATAATAACAATGATAAAGACGATATAATATGAACCTGTTTTATCGAAAATGTAGCTAAATAAAGTAGTACCACATGCTACACCCAATGTTGAAGCAGACATGATGGTTGTATAGATCGAAGCATAATCACGATTTCCAAATACTTCGCGTATAACGACGGGTGGTAATAGTGTGCTACCTGAGAAACCAATACCAAATAATAAACTGCCAAGATAAAGTGAAGTTACACCCAGTGAATCGCTAATTAATAAGACAATCACACCGAGCAGTCCTCCACCAATCTCAGTTAAGAGTGCAAGTTTCACACCAAATTTATCGTTAATAGCCCCAAGTAAGAATTTACCTCCGGTTTGACCGATGGTAACGCAGGTCACGACGGTTGCTGCAAGTGTAGCACTAAATCCATTTGACTGTACGAAGTTAGGTACATGAAAACTCACGGTTGATGCTAATCCGAATAATCCAGTAAAGAGCATAATTAAATAAAAAGCACCTGATTTCTGAGCTACAGATTTTGTTACGCCAGCTTCGGGTGCTACTGATATTGCAGAATTTTCTTTTTCTTCACTAGCACCTAGGGCTGTCATATTTAATTCAGAGGGATCTTTATGAATAATGAAAATAGAGAATGGGAGGATTAAGATAGCCACAATCACACCTAATAACATATAAGTGCTTCTCCAGCCAATCGAATCAATAAGTACCCCTGTAATAGGAGCGAATATGGCTCCCCCAATACCCATGAAAGCCATACCAATACCAAGTAATACACCTGAAATATAGAATGGGAATACGGAGTGATAGGTACCCATTAATCTAGAAGCTAAAGCGTTAATAATCCCCGTACTCGTTAATAAAATACGTAAATCGACGTTTTTTTAATATTTTACCCGCAAAAGGAACAAATAGGGTTACGGTGAAATACATCAATGTAGTATACAAACTGATTTCTGCAATTCCAACACCAAGATCTGCGCTCACTGCACGATATAGAAGTCCTGCACAGCTTACGATAATTCCTGCACTTGCTGCATAGATGGCGGCACTTGCCACCAGGATCCACCAAGCATAGTGAATACCTTTTTTCTTATTATTCATGATATATCTCCTCCCGTTAAAAAAGATCTGATGTCATCAGATCTTCTCCGAACCCAATATTATTTTAATAATATTGTTTTATTGAATTGTGAATCCACCGTCGATTGGTACGGCAACACCACTCATAAATTTAGCTTCATCAGAGGCTAAGAATACAGCTAAATCAGCTACTTCATCAACTTGACCAAAACGTCGAGTGGGTACAGGCTCTTTGGAAATATTAGCTAATACATCCTTAACTAATTGTGTTTCAATGGTGCCTGGACAAATGGCATTGATCTTAATACCATAACGAGCATATTCAGAAGCTAAATGTTTGGTATAACCTATTACAGCATGCTTGGTAGCTGTATACGCTGCGCCACCTTTACCAGCCACTAAACCAGCGACAGATGCAATATTAACAATGGATCCTGTACCACGTTCAATCATGCTAGGTAATACGGCATTCGAAATTTCAAATACACTTGTTAAGTTGATATTAACTAAGAAATTCCATTGTTCTAATGATGTATCTAAAGATGTGGCATACTTATCAAATACACCAGCATTGTTTACTACAATATCAATTGGGCCAAATGAATCTACTGCAGATTTCACCATGTTTTGAATGTCTTCTGTTTTTGTTACATTCACAGCAACGGCGACCGCTTGTCCACCGAATGCTTCAATCTCTTTTGCAACTGCTTTAGCACCCTCAATGTTTAAATCTGCGACGATGACTTTAGCGCCTTCTTGTGCAAAACGAATAGCTTCTTCTCGACCCATACCTGATGCGGAACCTGTTATAATCGCAACTTTACCTTTTAATCTCATTCTATATACAACCCCTTCTTATTCGAATACAATGCATTAACGACCATATTCTAGCTCAAAAAGAATCAGTTAACTTATTAGCATTACATGATGTATCTTTTATCGGATTGAATCAGGATTTTAGTTTTAGAAAATTAACAGATTCGTATTGCGAACAAATGCATTTCAGTCCTTTATATCAATATGAAGTGGAGGAGCCAACTATTATTTTGCAACTCGTGAAAAATGGACGTGGTATTTCCTTTTCTCCTAAATCATCTATTAATCTTTATCCAGATCACATTAAGCATTTACGAATTGAACAATCATCATTCAAGAGGACTATTGGTCTTGCGATTCATCGTTATCAATATCGGTCAAATTTGACGACTGAATTCATTAACCATTGTAAGGAGTATTACGACGGAATATAAAGTGAATAACAGGAAATGCTCCATCTAATCCAGTCATATGGACATCATAGTCACGAATAATGGGCAAGTTAACGGTAGAATTTCCAGTTAGATAAGGGAATGGTACAGATAAAGGAGTGTTATGATGCGAAAAATCGTGCTCGTACGTCATGGTCAAAGTGAGTGGAATTTGGAGAATAGATTCACAGGTTGGACTGATGTTGAATTATCTGCCAATGGATTAGGTGAAGCGAGAAGAGCTGGAGAGATTTTAAAAGAAAATGGTTACTTGTTTGATGTGGCTTACACTTCGGTTCTCAAACGTGCTATAAGAACTCTATGGATTATCCTTGATCAGATGGATCTAATGTGGATTCCTGTACATAAATCATGGATGCTGAATGAGAGGCACTATGGCGCATTACAAGGTTTGAATAAAGCGGAAACGGCTGCTAAATATGGTGAAGAGCAAGTTCATCTCTGGAGAAGGTCTGTTGACGTAAGACCCCCTGCTCTTGAACGGAATGATCTAAGATACGATGGATCTAATCCCAAATACAAAGATATCATTGATCTGATTCCCTTGACTGAAAATCTGGCGGATACAGAGGAAAGAGTACTAAATTACTGGCATAACGTTATAAAAACTTCAATTCTGGCTAAACAGAATGTAATTATATCTGCACATGGAAATACGATTCGAGCCCTTGTTCAATACTTGGATCATGTTCCTTCTGATGGGATTGCAGATTTAAGTATTCCAACTGGAATCCCCCTGGTCTATGAAATTGATGACGATTTAAAACCATTAAAACACTACTATTTGGGGTTATAATGTATGCTTCTCAAGCACCTTTCTGCCTCCAACCTGAGAAGGCTCTATCCTTATACAAGTTGACATAACTAAGATAGGGGGATACAATAGTTTTATGACTATCAAACTATATTCTATTAAAGATGATGAAAAACGTGCTAAGATCTTCAAAGCATTAGCAGAAGTGAAACGAATCGAAATGATTCGATATATTCACCAACATCGGGAGATCAACACATGTGGATCCATTGGTGAATCAATGGGAATGGACAAATCCAATGTGTCATACCATCTGAAAATTTTGTACGAAGCTGATCTAGTAAGTGTTGTACGAAATGGACAGAATAAGATGGGGCAGCTTAGAGAAGATACATTTACCGAATTTTTACCGGGTTTCTTGGACAGTTTATAATATGTCCGGGAACCCCTCATTTTTGAATAAAGATTTGAAAGTTTTAAGACTATTAAATCATTGTTATGATAGTCCAAACAAAATTTAATTCAACGGAGTAGTGATCATATGAATCAGCAATTAAAAAATAGACAAATTCTCTTAGCTTCACGTCCAGTTGGCATGCCAACGGAGAAAGATTTTGAATTCAAAGAAGTACCTGTGATGGATGCACAAGAGGGACAAGTCGTGGTAAGTACGTTGTACTTATCGGTTGACCCCTACATGCGTGGAAGAATGAGTGATGCTAAATCATATATTGCGCCATTTAACCTTAATGAAGTTATTGGTGGAGGAATTGTAGGAGAAGTAGTAGAGTCGAAGTCGGAGTTGTTCCAAGTGGGGGACAAAGTGATCGGCATGCTAGGTTGGCAGCTATATAATACCGTAGACGCTAAGACTGTACGCAAAATTGATGAGTCTATTGCTCCTGTATCAGCATACTTAAGTGTTCTAGGATTGACAGGTCTTACCGCTTACTTCGGTCTACTAGATATCGGTAATCCTAAAGAAGGAGAAACAGTTGTCGTATCGGGGGCTGCTGGTGCTGTTGGCATGTTGGTTGGACAGATTGCCAAGATCAAAGGAGCTCATGTTGTTGGTATCGCAGGTACCGATGAGAAATGCGATTATTTGAAGAATGAACTTGGTTTTGATGCAGCGCTTAATTATAAATCAGACAATCTAGAACAGAATTTGGAGAAGGCTTGCCCGAACGGGGTTGACGTTTATTTTGATAATGTAGGTGGACCGATATCCGATGCTGTAATGAATTTACTTAATGATCATGCACGTATTCCACTATGTGGTGCTATTTCTTCATACAACAGCACGGACAGGAACTTAGGTCCACGCATTCAATCCAAATTGATTAAGACACGTTCACTAATTCAAGGTTTCGTACTCAGCGACTATGCAGATCGTCAATCGGAAGGACTTGAGGAACTTGGTAAATGGCTGTCCGAAGGTAAACTGAAGTATGAAGAGACTATTGTGGACGGCTTCGATAATGTAGTAGAGGCATTCTTACAATTATTCCAAGGTGCTAATCTGGGTAAAATGCTTGTTAAAGTGAGCGATTCTGAGTCATAAGATAATCCATAAAGGAGAGAATGGGCATGGAGAACTACGAGAATTTAGTTAAACAGCAGCGCACATTCTTCCGAACTGGAAAGACGAAGGATATACAGTTTCGGGTGGATTCGCTAAATACATTACAGAATGCTATTAATCAACATGAAGAAGAGTTGCTTGCTGCATTACGAAAGGATTTGAATAAATCCGAAGCAGAAGGGTACTCCACGGAAATTAAGCTCGTACTTGAAGAAATTAGATTTTCTCTAGAAAATTTGGCGTCTTGGGTACAACCTAAGATTGTAGATACGCCTGCTTTTATTGCGGGTGCTTCTAGCGTCATCTATCCTGAACCGTACGGTGTTGCGCTGATTATTGCACCTTGGAATTATCCGTTCCAGTTGGCGATTGCACCCTTAATTGGAGCAATGGTAGCAGGTAATTGCGCGGTGTTGAAGCCATCTGAATTCACGCCTACTACATCTAAAGTGCTTGCTAAACTCGTCAAAGAGAACTTCCCAGAACATTATATTGCCGTAATTGAAGGGGAAGTCGAGACCAGTACTGCGCTCTTAAAAGAAAAGTTCGACTATATTTTCTTTACAGGTAGTACAGCGGTAGGTAAAGTGGTGATGGAAGCGGCGGCTAAGCATTTGACTCCTCTAACGTTAGAACTTGGTGGCAAAAGCCCGTGTATCGTACACAGTGATGCAGACCTTAAGTCTGCTGCTAAGAGAATCGCTAGAGGGAAGTTCCTAAATGCGGGACAGACCTGTGTGGCACCAGATTATATTTTGATTCAGCGTAAGGTAAAGGATCAGTTTCTGAGCGAATTAAAAGATGCTATTCACGCCTTATATGGTGAAGATATTTCTCAGAACCCAGACTTTCCTAAAGTGGTCAATGAGAAGCAATTCAATCGCTTAAGTTCTTTCTTGAACGATGGAACATTATATTTCGGCGGTAGAAGTGATGCTTCTCGACTGTTTATTGAACCAACCGTGCTTGATCAGATCACATGGGCGGATCCTGTAATGAAGGATGAGATATTTGGGCCCATCCTTCCGATCATTCTGTATGACGAATTAATAGATATTATCGATGAGATTACGCAACGTCCGAAACCACTTGCACTGTATATATTTTCTGAAAGCACCGAAATACAGGACCAGATGCTCAATAGTATTTCATTCGGTGGGGGATGTATTAATGAAATATTGGCACATCTAACATCACCTTATCTACCTTTTGGAGGTGTGGGTGAGAGTGGTATGGGTTCTTACCATGGTCAAGGTAGCTTCGATACATTCTCGCATCACAAAAGTGTCTTAAAACGTAAAGCGGAATAACCACCACAGGTGATCTCCGCTCTAAGTATAAAAAGAAGCCCTATCATCTATATGATGGGGCTTCTTCTGTTATATTTCGTATTCTTACGAGAGTGTGATCTAGTATGAGTTTACTTTTAGCTAAAACTAATATATTATGTTCTAACGTAGATAATGATTATCCACGTTAGAGTGCCATGAGTAATCATCAAACGATTCACAGTATTGCTAATGCTAATAGAGGTGATTCTAATGCATATGAAAACAGGCGTAGAGCAATCGGTGTATGCCATTATTTTACTAAATATGCTACCAGACAGAGCCGTTTTACCCGGGGATGCGATAAGTCAACAATTAGGAACTTCAGCAACCTATTCTCAGAAGTTGTTAAGACGATTAGTGTGTGCCGACTTAATTACGTCTGTTTCTGGAATAAAGGGTGGGTTTAAGTTGAAAAAGAAACCTGAAGATATTCAGGTCTACGATATTTACCTTGCTATAGAAGGTCAACAAACGTTGTATTCATCTAATGGTATTCTTGATGACATGCTTGCCTTGGAGAAGGATGAGAGTTGTTGCTTGTTAACGGAGTTAATGGAAGAAGCCGAAGAATCCTGGAAATCTGTTCTGAAGCGCGAGACCATAGCTTCATTAGCCGTGGAAATGAATACGGAACGTTTTCAAACGAAGATGAAATCTTTACAAGGTTGGATTAGAGAAACAATGGTGTTGTAAAAAAGACAGAGAAGGGAAGTTAGAACGATGAAATTAAGCGTTTTGGATCAAGCTCCCGTTACCTTTGGAAATACAGCAGAGAGTGCTTTGAAAAAGGCTGAGGAACTAGCGATTTATGCAGATCAACTGGGTTACACTCGGATGTGGATGGCAGAACACCATAGCGCAAATTCATTTGCTAGTTCTGCGCCTGAAGTAACAGCAGCTCATTTGGCAGCCAAAACCCACAACATGCGAATCGGTACTGGGGGAGTAATGATGATGCATTATTCCCCATTGAAACTTGCTGAAGTGTTTAAAACACTTAGTGCTTTTTCACCAGGTCGAATTGACTTCGGCGTAGGTCGTGCTCCAGGAGGAGATACCCAAGCGATGTACGCATTAGCTGAAGGACGTCAACTCATGTTGAATAACATGTATACTAAATTTGATACCGCGTTGAAATTGATCAATGATGAAGTACCACAAGATGACTTGTACAATAAAACAAGTGCGATACCATCACACATTGTTTTGCCGGAAGCTTGGCTTCTGGGTTCAAGTGGAAACAGTGCGCTGAAAGCAGCTGAGATGGGCGTTGGGTATTCTTTTGCACAGTTCTTCAACGGAGCTATGTCCAATGAAATTCTAGATACCTATAGAAGTAACTTTAAAGCGTCGGCATTCATGGATAAACCTGAGATTACAGTTACTTACATGGTGACTACAGCCGAGACGAAAGAAGAAGCGGAGTTCGAAGCATTGCCGCAGGATATTTTCCGTCTAATGATGATGAAGGGCCAGTTTAGACAAGTATTAACGCCCGAAGAAGCACAGAATATTCCACTTACCGAAATGGATCGTATGATGATTAAAGAAAATCGCAAAATACATCTAGTAGGTGCTGTTAAAGATATAGCGACGATGCTTCAAGAGGAACAGGAGCAATATGGTTTTGATGAAGCGATGATCTGTAGTATTCCACATTCACAAGAGAAACGTTTGGAAGTTTATCGCTTATTGGCACGGGAATTATTTTAATATACACACTAAAATTTATAAAGAATGAGGGATTACGATGATGATTACAAGCATACAGCGTATAAATGAATTAGCGAGAAAGCAAAAGGCAGAAGGATTGACCTTAGCTGAAAAAGTGGAGCAACAATCATTGCGTGAAGATTATTTGCGTGAAATTCGAGGACAGGTTCTGAATACCTTCTCTGGATTAACAGTTATCGATCCACTTGGAAATGATGTCACACCAGATAAGATTCGTGTAGAGAAAGAAAAGACACTAGATAAGAACGAACCCAGTGAATAACTTCTGAATCATAACCTAGCAATTTAATGAACCAATACCTAAAGGGACGGCAGTTGTGGACTAGAAATAATGTCCAGAACTGCTGTTCCTTTAGGTTAATTCTGCTGTTGATAATGACTATATATGTAGGCAAAGAGGGACCCGAACAGATATCCTGTTCGGGTCCCTTTTTCTCAACAATTTTTTCGTTGTTTTAAGCTTTATCTACTGCAAGCTCTTTATCTAATTCAGGTTCCTTCGGAGTAGTATCGTTTGATGTTCTAAGCGGAAGCTCCTTCAGGAAGAAGACAAGAACAAACGCAACACAAAGCACGATCGTTCCTGTTAAGAACACGGATGACAACGTCTGACCCAATGCGTCACGAATACCGTCAATCATCTGTATGAATACAGGTTGAACATCAGCAGGAAGATTAGCTTGAGTCTGTTCAAGCATTGGTTTGTTCATCAGTGCTTGAGGATTAGCGAAAGTAAGCATTTGCTCTGTCAATTTCGGATCGATCTTACTGAAATCTGGTGCCGAGGAAGATTGCAAAGCAACCTTCAAGTTATGCGTTAGTTTATTCGACATAACCGTACCCATAACCGCGATACCGATCGTACCACCAAGATTACGGAATAACTGAGAAGAGGCTGTCGCTACACCTAACTCTTTGTGGGTAACTGCATTTTGTGTAGCCAATGAGAACACAGGCATACCAAGACCCAATCCAAGACCAAAAACAGCCATACTTAGAACTGCCATCGGTACATTATTCATGAATACCATAATAGTCATACCCACGATCATAATTGGAATTCCAATTAAGGCATAAATCTTATATTTTCCTCTTTTAGCCATCTTCTGTCCAGTAATGGCACTAGCCACAACCATGACGATTGACATCGGCATCGTTACATATCCAGCATAAGTTGCGGAAATACCTAGTACACCCTGTACGAAGAAGGAAAGATAGATCATAGCACCCATCATACCAAAGTTCATAATAAATCCAATAATATTGGAGATCGTGACTACGCTATTTTTAAATAGATGTAGTGGCAAAATAGGGTTGCTCGCTTTCGTTTCAACAAATAGGAAGATCAGAGCTGAAACTACAGTTCCTGCAAACAGACTAAGGATTTCCGGAGATCCCCATGGATATGTTGTGCCTGCCCAAGTGAAAGCAAGAAGCAGTGGCACGATCGTTGTTGTCATAAATAGTGATCCTAGATAATCAATACTTGAGGATTCCCCACGTCTCCCCCCCTTAGGGAACAAGGTGAGAATCATCACGAAGGCTACGACACCAAGCGGAAGGAAGATCCAGAACAACCAATGCCAATCTAGATTGTCGATCAAATATCCTCCAAGAGAGGGTCCAAGAACACTGGAAAAACCGAACACGGCCATCATGAGACCCATCCATTTACCACGTTCACGAGGAGGGAATAAGTCTCCTACGGCAGTAAATGCAGTGGACTGGATAATACCAGCACCAATACCTTGAATACCACGGTAAATAATGAATTGATATACGTCTGTAGAGGTACCTGTTAGAAAGGCACCAATCATAAATAGTAAAATACCTGCTAACAAAAAGGGTTTGCGTCCGAACATATCGGATAGCTTACCAACAAGGACTGTTGCAATTGTTGATGTCAGTAAGTAAATGTTGATAGTCCAAGTATAATAATCCATACCATCTAGAATTGAAATAATACGAGGCATAGCTGTACTTGTAATGGTCTGATTAATCGCTGAGAATAACATAGCAGCCATAATAGCAATCATAATACTAAGTTTTCGTTTACTTGATAAATGTTCCATGTAGTTCTTCTCCACCACTATTCTATGATTATCGTTTGTCTATTTCTTTAATTAACACGCCAAATATTCTTCTCAAATGCTCACGATCTTCTTCGGGTAATAATTTGAAGTAAGACCCTATAACTTCTTGTTGGCTTTCCTTCAACTTACTGATCATTTCTTCTCCTTTCTTAGTTATCGTAATATTAACAACTCTTCGGTCACATTCTGCGCGCTCTTTATTAACGTAACCTTCGGCAAACAAATGATCTGTTATGCCTGTGATGGCAGCAGACGTAAAGTTGAGAGAATCGGCTAACTGGGATACCTTTTGTGGACCATCCTTGGATAACGACAATAGTGTCTTGAAGTGTGTCATGCTTAATTCGTGTCCTTGTCTGTTCCAGTCCTTGGTAATTCCTTTTAAAAAAGTTTTGAACATCGATGAGATTTCATATAAATCTTCATTTTTATCCAAAATTAAACCTCCTATATAAATTAGGCGGGAATCTGTAAGATCCTTAAATTTATAGTTAATTACTTAATAATTAACTACTAAACTAATAAGCCGAGAGTTAATGTATCATTTATTTTTATTTTCGTCAATAAAAAGGTGGAAAAATATTGTATTGTACACTTGCTATTTTATCACTTGAGTAGTAAAGTGATATTAAGGTTAACGATGGGAGGGTAAACGATATGCAAAATAACACGCTGGGTTCGTTGATCTGGTTACGTTTACTGCGGTTTACAAATCAAAGTAATCATATGTCGAATGATTTTTTAAAGCGTTTCGATTTAACGGTGGCTCAATTCGATGTACTTGTGCAAATACGTATATATCAGCCACTTACACAAATGGAATTAGCTGAAAGAGCAACAGTGACACAAGGTGGTATTTCACGTATGCTCGTCCGCCTTGAGAAAGATGGTTATATTGTTCGTAAGCAAGATTGGAAAACCAAAACAATCTGTCTTACAGCGAAAGCTGAAGATATCTTAGAGAAGGCTATGCCAGAACAACTTGCATTTCAGTCGTCGTTTTTTGACGATGTATTAAATGAAGAAGAACGAAAAACACTATATTCATTCATGACACGTATCCATAAACATAGCCAAAATAAAGATATACCTAAGTAATTTTTTTTGCATTATCAGTTGATTAGTCAAGTTATAAAAGAGGAGGAACTACCATGTATACCATTTCTGGACATCACCACATTTCGATGATTACGAAAGAGGCACAAATAAATAATTATTTCTATCAGCATGTATTAGGACTACGCCGTGTGAAAAAAACTGTCAATCAGGATGACCCTAGCATGTATCACTTATTCTACGGAGATTTAACAGGTAGTCCGGGAACAGAGTTATCGTTCTTTGAGATACCGAATGTAGGTAGAACCGTTCGTGGTACAAACGCTATCACACAAATAGGCTTGCTTGTGCCATCTTTTGCAAGTTTGGAATTCTGGAAACACCGTTTTGAATTGTTCAATGTGACTCATGGCGAAATTACAACTTATGCTGGCCGAGATGCTTTGCATTTTGAAGATGCAGAAGGCTTACGGATGATTTTGTTAAATAATGAAGGCAAAGAGATTCCTGAGAACTGGTCAACATGGGAGAATTCCACTATTGAGCAACAGCATCGCATTCTGGGAATGGGTACTACCGAAATAACGGTGCGTCACTTAGATCGCTTAGCGCAAACATTAACGAACTTGCTAGGGTATGTCGAAGTATCTCGAACAGATCATGAAGGGATTTATCAGTCCGTTGCAGGGCAGTCATTTGGTGAGATCTTCATTAAACAGCTAGATGGACCTAGTGAAAAGCCTGGAAAGGGAAGTATTCATCATTTGGCTATCCGTGGTAAGAACGAAGACGAGTTACGCTATTGGGAAAAGGTCATTAAGGAACGAGGATTCCATTCCTCTGGCGTCGTGGATCGGTTTTACTTCCAAAGCTTATATTTCCGCGAATCCAATGGCATTCTCTTTGAACTTGCAACAGACGGTCCGGGCTTCACAACCGATTCAACAATTGAGTCACTTGGTGTCGAATTAGATTTACCCCCATTCTTAGAAGAACGTCGTGCTGAGATAGAAGCAAATTTAGTCCCAATTGATTAAGTCACGATAAGGGAGAGAATACAAATGGAGAAATATCGCATAGATACAAATAAAGGACTGGAATTCGGTCTATATTCCATTGGAGATCATCTATCTAATCCACATACAGGTTCAATGATAAGTGCTGAACAACGTATTCATGAATTAATAGAGGCAAGTAAGTTAGCAGATGAGGCAGGACTCGATGTGTTCGCTGTTGGCGAAAGTCATCAGACGCATTTTACAACACAAGCACATACGGTCATTCTAGGAGCCATTGCTCAAGCAACGACAAACATCAAAATTGCGAGTTCAGCAACGGTGCTAAGCACATCGGACCCTGTTCGTGTATATGAGGATTTCGCCACAATTGATCTGATCTCACGCGGTAGAGCTGAAATTGTCGCAGGACGTGGTTCTCGAGTTGGAGCCTACAGTTTGCTAGGATATGATGTTAATGATTATGAAGAATTATTTGAGGAAAAATTAGAACTATTAATAAAGTTAAATAACGAGCAGAGGGTAACGTGGGAAGGTCAATTCCGTGCACCGTTGAACAATGCTTCCATTCTCCCACAACCTCAGAATGGCCATATGCCGATTTGGCGTGCAGTAGGTGGACCGCCTGCTAGTGCGATTAAAGCTGGCTCTGCGGGTATACCGATGATGCTGACTACACTAGGAGGGCCTGCTATCCATTTCAAAGCATCTGTTGATGCGTATCGTGAGACTGCAGTAGAATGCGGATATGATCCAGCAACGTTACCCATTGCAACAACAAGCTTATTCTACACAGTAGCCACTTCACAAGATGCTATCCGCGAGTACTATCCTCATATAGATAAGGGCATGCAGGCATTACGAGGTGGTGGGTATCCTAGACAACAATTCGAACAAGCCACAGATTATCGTGATGCGTTAATGATCGGTAGTCCGCAACAGATTATCGAGAAAATGCTCTATCAGCATGAATTATATGGACAACAACGCTTTATCGCACAAATCGATTTCGGTGGGGTGCCATTCGATAAGATTGCAAAGAATATAGAGTTGATTGCTACAGAAATTATGCCTGCGATTAAGAAACATACGGCTAAGAAATAAGCTATGGGATAAAGGTAGCGAATAAGAGTAGGCTTCGATTGGATGCAATCCTAGGCAGAGTTTTTAACCCAAATGGTATCTAGTTCCTGTTTCTCAGGTTCTAGATACCACGTTTGGGTTTTTTACTATATATGGAGACCAACAGCGATTGGAGAAACGGACCGTTCATGGAGCTTACTCTCAGAACACAGTAACCTTATCCTACAAAAAAACAAAAAGGGTGCCCCTAGCCATTTTCATGACTTATGGGACAACCCCTAGAAGTTTATATTCCTATTAACGCAACGTTTTCAATGCACCGCTCCATGCAATCACTTGATCAAGCATTCCGTTAACATTGGTTAGGTGAAGATCTGCTGGTTTGAATACAGCTCCGTTCTCGAAATCAGTGAATAGTGATAATGCTGGGTGTACACGAACGTCCGCTACGGACAATTCTCCCAAGATTCCACGAAGATGTTCAGCAGCACGAGCGCCACCTACAGAACCATAACTTACGATACCTGCAGCTTTATCGTTCCATGCTTCACGCGCATAATCTAGTGCATTTTTCAATGATGCTGAAATACTGTGATTGTATTCTTGAACGATAAATACGAAGCCATCCAGGCTAGCAAGCTTAGTATTCCAAGCTGTCGCTTGTTCTGTCGCATCAGCTTCGCCTAGAAGTGGAAGTTTGAAGTCTGCGATATCTACGATTTCATAATTGGCATCCCCACGTTGATCAGCGACGCTTTTTACCCATTCACCTACTTGTGGGCTTAGACGACCTTGACGAGTACTTCCTAAAATAATTCCGATATTTAATGTAGACATAATTTGTTCCTCCTCATTATTTGTATAAGTTTCTCGAGTGCTTTAGATATTAATTAATATTATTACAGTATATATATTATGTCAAGATACTTTAATTAAGTAAGTTAATTAATCAGATTAAATGAATACAGTCCCTAATCATTCATTTTTTGATATAATTTGTATGTCATAAATTATGCGTAAATGGTGCGTAAATGATGGATTCCATATAAAAAAGGAGCATTTATTTGAACTTAGCAACTCCTGTTACTCAAACACAACTTATGCAAGTCTTACTCAACGTCTCCGTTGTTCGTCCTGTTTTTATCTGGGGAGCGCCTGGGATCGGGAAATCTTCTTTGGTTGAAGCTTTTGCTGATCAGATTGGGCTACCCTGTGTATCTCTTTTAGGATCTCAGTTGGCACCAGAAGATATTATCGGCGTTCCTCAAATCGTGAATGGGAAAAGTCAATTTTGCCCTCCGAAAATGATTGCCCGTGATGAACCCTATTGTTTGTTCTTAGACGAACTTAACGCTTGCTCTCAAGAAGTTCAAAAAGCGTTCTATAGCCTGATCCATGAACGACGCATCGGGGATTATGAGCTTCCAGAAGGTTCCATTGTCATTGGCGCGGGGAATCGTGCACAGGATAGTGCCATAGTAAAGCCTATGTCCTCTGCACTTATTAACCGAATGTTTCATGTACAGTTAAATGTGTCTTTCCATAATTGGATTACTTGGGCATACGAGAATGCTATTCACCCGATGGTTATTGAATATCTAGAGTTAAGACCTGATCATTTGTGGAGTGCACCTCCCAAAACAGAAGAACCTTTCTCAACTCCACGTTCTTGGCATATGCTTAGTGATGCACTGCATGAATTCGGAGAAGATATAAATGCAGACACTGTAGGTATTTTAGCAAGTGGTTCTCTGACACCTTCTCACGCGACGCAATTTAAAGCATTTTATAAGAATCTAAGTGGCAAATATGAACTGAATCAAATTATAGAAGGAAAAGCATCATTCCCATCTTCACCCGAAGATCGAGATTTGCTATATTTTCTTGCTCAATCTTTTCGTGCTCAGATTATTAAAGAGCTACCTGCAGCTAAAGACAATATTCGTGACAGTCATCGTCAATTCGCACATACCGCGAAAAAGTTGATCAAAGATATATCCTTAATTAGTTTTGAAATTGCGCAACTGGTAGTGGCAAAGCAGGATCAAAGCGAGAACATTCCAGATTGGCTTATGGTAGAAATTGTCCGTGACTTACCACGTCTAGCTCTAAAGGATAGAGGATAAGTATGGCTAAAGGGAAGAAATCTACTCCGGATAATCCAGCATTACGAAATTTTAATGCGGCATGTTCCTTTATTTCTACACATCCCATATTCGCTCCGCTGTTAGTTCGTGCTTCAATTGTTCACCGGGATCATAGCTGGAATTATGAAGACGGGTGGGCAAACGTAACCAAAGATGGGTACATCTATACGCATCCTACACGACGCGGCGAAGTTAGTGAATGGGTATATGTTCTAGCACACTGTCTTTTACATTTAGGCCTAGGGCATTTCAAGGTTAAAGAAAATGCATTAGCATGGAATGTCGCTTGTGATGTGTACATAGCAAAGTTTTTAAGTGATTTGAAGCTGGGAACTTTACCAACGGGTATGGAGTCCCATATTGATTACGTTGTGAAGGATGAAGAACAGCTTTATGATCAATTTGTATTAAAAGGTATACCAAGTTCATCAAAGTATTCAGGAACGGCTGGCGTGTCCAGAATGGATATGAATTTTCGTGAGACGAACACTTACTATAATTGGGGGAAGCCACCTGATTGGGAATCCTATTTCGCCATTGGCTTATCTAATGCAGTAACAAGCGCAGTTAGTATTGCTGGTGGATATGCCCATTCACTTAGTGATCCAACGCTATCTTTGACGGGACCACAACGCGCCAAACGATGGTTCATGGATCGTTACCCGCTGCTAGGTGCACTTGCAGTAGGGTTTGAGATTATAGAAGAGACGAATATCTGTCATCGATTAGATATATCTATAGCAGCTATTGACGTGATCGATCGAATCATTTATATCAATCCGGCTGCAGGTCTTAACGAGGAAGAATGTATATTTGTTATGGCCCATGAGCTCTTACACGCAGGTCTACAACATCATGAGCGATGTCTTGGACGAGATCATTACCTATGGAATGTGGCGTGTGACTACGTGATTAATTTATGGTTGGTAGAAATGAGAGTGGGCGAATACCCTCGTATTGGACTTCTGTTAGATCCTGAGCTTAAAGGAATATCTGCTGAGACTATATATGACCGTATGGTCGGAGATATACGTACATATAAGAAACTAGCGACTCTTAGAGGAAATGGACTTGGAGATATGTTAGACAAAGGTTCAGCTAGCTTCTGGGATGTACGTGAAGGACAATCTTTAGATGACTTTTGTAAGAATGCTATGCAACAAGGCCTAATGTACCATGAAGAACAAAGTCGTGGCTTATTGCCGTCGGGAATGGTTGAAGAGATTCGAGCGCTTGGTCAACCACCTATTAAATGGGATGTGGAGCTTGCACGTTGGTTCGATCAATATTTCTCTCCATTGGAGAAAACACGGTCTTATTCACGTATAAGCAGACGGCAATCGTCCACACCAGACATTCCAAGACCACAGTGGGTTCATAATGGCTCCGCAGAGGATGGTCGTACATTCGGAGTTATCCTAGATACTTCTGGATCCATGGATAAAAAGTTACTTGCAAAAGCACTTGGAGCGATTGCCAGTTATGCTCAAGCTCGGGATGTCCCTTTTGCACGGATTATCTTTTGTGATGCTGTTGCTTACGATGCTGGTTATATGCCACCTGAGGCGATTGCAGATCGAGTACAAGTGAAAGGCAGGGGCGGAACCGTGTTACAACCTGCAGTTGATTTGCTTCAACATGCCGAGGACTTCCCTAAAAAAGGACCCCTTCTAATTATTACAGATGGTGAATGCGATAAACTGACCATTAAGCGTGATCATGCTTATATTTTGCCAAAGGGTCGTGAATTACCTTTTCCCCCGAGAGGACCTGTATTTAGAATTAATTAATATCCTATACAGTTATTGATGTTAATTAATATATTTCATAAAGAAATTCTCACATGTGGATCGTCGATTTATGAATGACTTTGATAGATTGGTAATAGATCAACAGTACGTACACCAGATCCATTATTAAAATCAGAATATACATTAGCGTTAATAATACGGATTGTGGGAATAGGGAATAGCAGAGGATGGATGCACATAAAGTTCCGATCAATTTACAGTAAGCGATCGATAAGGACTGACCTTGCAGTTCGTTCGTCATGAGCATTTTAATAAATAAAATAGACATCATCAGGTTGATCCCAAAGGCTGAGTAAAGCGCCATGGTGTCATCAAATTCGATTGACATAGCGTACTGTAGCAGAAAAGCGATGATAATTAAGGAGAAGACAGACCCATAGAGTGTTCGTTTGGAATATGGCCTTTTTACATTTTTTGAATAATAGAGATACTGGAGTAGAATGATGCAGTCTAATAGAAACCATATTAAGGTTACGATTTGTTGAAGTGGATGAAATGGGATTATAAACGTTAATAGAAACTCCCAAGCAATATTAGCACAAATAGCGGCTATAGGCATTCCACAGGTCTGATCCTTAAACCCTTTATAAATAATGAGGATATAGGTAAGAATCCAAAATACAGATATCCCAATCATAAGTAGAAATGCTACTTTTTGCGGTAATAAATGTTCCATTATCATGGTAACCACATCCTTTAGAATTAATCAGTCATTCTACGATTGAAACCAGCTTGTCTATATATATGAATGATGTTGAGGAATATTCGGCTCTCCATTGAGTTTTGAGTTAATCCTGCTTATAATATAACGAGAAAATATAGGGAAAAGGTGTCTAATTCATGAGTATATTAAACGTTGAAAATTTAAGTCATGGCTTTGGAGATCGTGCGATCTTCAAGGATGTTTCATTTCGCCTGCTTAAAGGGGAGCACATTGGATTAATCGGCGCGAACGGCGAAGGTAAATCTACTTTTATGAACATTGTTACAGATAAGTTGCAACCAGATGAAGGTAAAGTTGAGTGGTCTAAACGTGTACGCGTAGGTTACCTTGATCAACATGCTGTTCTAACAAAAGGTTTAACTATTCAAGATGTATTACGTAGTGCTTTCCAATACTTGTTCGATCTTGAGCAGGAAATGAACGATATGTATGGCAGAATGGGCGATGTTTCACCAGAAGAGTTGGAGAAGATGCTTGAGGAAGTCGGTACCATTCAAGATACGCTAACGAACCAAGATTTCTACATGATCGATGCGAAGGTACAAGAGACAGCACGTGGTTTAGGAATCACTGACATTGGGCTTGAGCGTGATGTGAATGACCTGAGTGGCGGGCAACGTACGAAAATTCTACTTGCGAAGCTATTGCTAGAGAAACCAGATATTCTTCTCCTCGATGAGCCTACGAACTATCTGGATGAACAGCATATTGAATGGTTGAGACGTTATCTTCAAGAGTATGAGAATGCATTTATTCTAATCTCCCATGATATTCCGTTCCTTAACAGTGTTATCAACCTAATCTATCATATGGAAAATCAAAAGCTAACTCGTTATGTTGGTGATTATGATCAATTCCAACAGGTCTACGAAATGAGAAAACAGCAGCTTGAATCTGCTTATAATCGTCAACAACAAGAGATTTCGGAGTTAAAAGACTTCGTTGCTCGTAATAAAGCCAGTGTAGCAACTCGCAATATGGCCATGTCCAGACAAAAGAAACTCGACAAGATGGACGTCATCGAACTTTCGAAAGACAAGCCGAAACCACAGTTTAACTTCAAGGAAGGTAAAACAGCGGGGAAGGTTATTTTTGAAGCGAAAGGCCTTGTTATTGGATATGATAGTCCGTTGTCGCGTCCATTGGATCTTGTGATGGAACGTGGGCAAAAGATAGCTCTAGTAGGTGCGAATGGGATTGGGAAGACGACTTTGTTACGTAGCATTCTTGGAGAAATCCCTGCTCTGTCTGGTTCTATCGAGCTTGGTTACAACCAAGAGGTTGGTTACTTTGAGCAAGAGATGAAGGAAGGCAACTATAACACATGTATTGAGGAAATATGGGAGACGTTCCCGTCCCTCTCACAATATGAAGTTCGTGCTGCACTTGCGAAATGCGGGTTAACGACGAAACATATTGAGAGTAAGATCGCTGTCTTGAGCGGTGGAGAAAAAGCTAAAGTGCGTCTATGCAAGCTTATTAATCGTGAGTCGAATATCCTCGTGTTAGATGAACCGACGAACCACTTAGATGTGGATGCGAAGGAAGAACTGAAGCGTGCGTTAAAATCTTACAAAGGAAGCATTATACTCATCTCTCATGAACCTGAATTTTATCGCGACATTGCAACAGATATTTGGAATTGCGAGTCCTGGACGACGAAAGTTTTTTAATAGAGGACTTATAACTCTGTCGATTATATAGTGAAGGTAGAAGATCTTGCATTAAATTTATTAAAAGGGGGAAACTTATACAGTAAATATCTTGAATGAGGATGTGTTTATGATGTGGGCTGTATTTATTATCCTGTTGATCCTTTGGATACTAGGTTTTTCTTTTCACATTGCCGGAGGTTTAGTACATATTCTTTTGGTGATTGCTGTAATTATTCTGATATTCAATCTCGTGCGCGGACGAAGAGGTTAACTGAATGATTAAGGTTTCCTCCAGAAATTAGGGATATCCCTTAAGTCAAAAATGGGTAAGATGTTCTGAAATACGCCCCGCGAACAGACCGTTATCGCTTTTACGAAATCGTTCCGTCCTCTGCGCTACAACATCAACGAGCGTGGAATGGCTGTCGTTGAGTTCTTCAACTATCAACCTAACGAAGAAGACAAAATGAAACGTAACACGGGTGCTCGTGCAATTGTTAAGTATGATGCGAGTACGCAAAAGGACTTAATTAGTAAATATACACCTGCAGAAGGTGCCACAATATTGGAAATCGTTAAAATTATCCCATTGGGCTAATTTAGATCTAGGTATTCTGCTGGAAACTGGGAAATCATATACAAGAGAGTTGCCGATGTAAGATATCGGTAGCTCTCTTTTTAATTCTTGTGTTATCACAAGACTATAAATAAGTGAACTTGGAGGGGATATTTTTAATGGATCATACTCATTATTTCTTGGGTAATCGCAGGATAACGTTGTTTTCGACATGATATAAGATTCTAGATGAGTTGTTTTTGATGCTAAACAACCCACAGATGAGCATACACTACTAGTATGTATCCAGATAACAAGGAGAAATCACAACATACCCTGATAAGATATATATTTTCCCGGCTATAAAAGATCAGGATTTTTCCTAATGGAGGTAGAGGAGGTCCAAGTGTTGATTAATACAAAATACATAAAGCTCTTAGGATTGATATTGGGTGTAGCCGTTCTAAATATTCTAGTACTATCTCCAGGGTTGTTAGGGGTAAAGATAGGTGGTAGTGCACTCTCAACAGCCTTTGGAGTAACGATACTGTTCGCAAGTGCGCTTGTGTTATTTTACGGGAGTTATGTCCTGTTATTTAAATTTTCTGTCGTTATCCCTATTAAAGAAATTAAAATCCATGATGACTACGTAGAGGCTTTATTTCACTATAAACGCATAAAAGGGTTAGGTAATGACATTACGCTTGGTTTAGAGCAGTTGGACCGAATGAAAAAGAAGAAGGATACCCTAATAAATGTCCTAAATCAGCGATTTGAACCGACAGAGCTAAGTTACAAGAAGTTCGCTTCCGTCACGATCGAGGTAGAAAAACTATTCTATCTTAATATCAGGAGTATGTTGAACAGACTGACTATTTTTGATGAGGTGGAGTTCGAAAAAGCAATGAATCATAAGTCGTCAATGTTATCTCAGAAGCTTCAACAAGAAAAGATTAACATAGTTAACGATCACATATCCTTTATGAAAAGTTCTCTAAGTAGTAACGAGGAAATTTTGTTGAAATTAGATAAAATGCTGTTAGAGATATCCCGCTTGGATTGTTTTGAGCTAGGAGATATTGAAAACATGCCCTGCATGCAGGAAATAGACTTGTTAATTAAGCAAATTAAATATTATAAACAGTGAGGTGCATCGCATGACAAAGACGAGTAAATTTCTCCTGCTGTCAGGAATCCTTGTGATCTTCGTTTTCGCCATCGTATATTTCGGAGTGAATCTAACCTCGAATTTGGGGAAATCCAAGACACAGGTTACTTCGGAAGATGCAGGAAAACAATTAAGTAAGCTATACTCCGAAATCGCGGTAACGACGGAAGCGCCAGTAAAAGGCCAGATCGATCTTAATCCTGCTGATGTTGGTGAATCATTACCGGATATCTCTAAGTTTCCTATAACTGTAGACAATGTAACAGATCATTATGTTGAAATATTCTCTTCTACTGAGAAGTCAGGTACGGGTGTCGATGGCTGGTTAACTGAGGTTGCTACCGAGTTCAACAAAGCGAATATCTCCGTAAATGGTCAAGTTGCATCTGTTAAGATTCGGAATATCGCTTCGGGTACAGCTACAGATTATATTAAATCAGGTAAATATGTTCCTACGGCCTTTACTCCTTCTAACGAATTATGGGGTGAAATGGTCAAGGCAAGTGGGATTAAGACTGAAGTTGTATCTAAGCGCATTGTAGGGAATGTCCCTGGTATTGTGATTGCAAAAGCCAAATATGATGCACTAATCGATAAATACGGGTCAGTGAATGTCAAAACAATTACCGAAGCGATAGCCAATAACGAATTCTCAATGGGATATACAGATCCATTCGCTAGCTCTACGGGATTGAACTTTCTTGTCACAGCCCTCAATACTTTCGATAATGCTGATATGTTAGGCGAAAAGGCCGTTCAGGGATTTGAAAAGTTTCAAGCCAATGTGCCTTTCATCGCATCAACTACGATACAAATGCGGGATGCAGCGAAGTCTGGGATGCTGGATGGGTTTGTCTTAGAGTACCAAACTTTTGTGAATGCCACAGATCTAAAGGATAGTTATGTTTTCACCCCTTTCGGAGTAAGACATGATAGTCCGTTGTACGCCTTAGGTGATGTTCCTCAAGAGAAGTTAGATATTATCCATAAGTTTGCTGAGTTTGTCGAGCAAGACCAATATCAGAAGCTGGCGAAAGAAAAAGGGTTCAATAATCTCGATGATTACAAATCAGAAGTGGGAGAAGTTGAGGGTAGTCTCCTATCTGCAGCGCAGAAGTTATGGAAGGAAAAGAAGAATGGAAGTAAGCCGATTGCGGCTGTGTTCGTAACCGATGTGTCCGGTAGTATGGCTGGTGAACCCATCAATCGACTGAAAGAATCCCTATTGAAGGGTCAGAAATATCTCGGAAAAGATAACAGTATCGGCCTTGTCTCCTATTCAAGTGGTGTAACCATTCATCTCCCTATTGGAAAGTATGACACCAACCAACAGTCCATGTTTGTGGGTTCAGTGAATAGCCTTCAGGCTAATGGGGGTACAGCTACTTTTGATGGGATCGTTGTGGCTTTGAAAATGCTTCAAGAGGAGTTAGTTCTTAACCCTAATAGTAAGCCAATCATCTTTGTCTTAAGTGATGGTGAGACGAATGAGGGTTACTCGCTCAAGGACATCAAGGGTCTCATTGAGACATACAAAGTTCCTATATATACGATCGGATATAATGCCAATATTAAGGCGCTTCAAAGTATTTCGAGTATTAATGAAGCCGCAAGTATCAATGCAGATACTGATGACGTGGTCTATAAGATTGGAAATTTGTTTAATGTTCAAATGTAACTTATACCAGGGAGGGTTACGATGTCATTTACAATGGAAATACCCAGTCAAGAAGAGATCAAGGTAGCTATCGAAGAAGAGGTTAAACCCGTTCCTGAAGAAGTCGCTAAGCTGAAAGAGATAGCTGATGCGAACGTAGCCACGATCATGACACTCGATTTCGAATCGCTTGAGAAACGAAAAGAAATACTACAATCGATTGATACGTTCGGTATACATTCCATGAAATCATCCTCAGATAAAAATGCGTTGCTACAAGTCTCTGTTGGGAACCTATCCAAAACGGGAGATGAAGGTGGTCAAGTTGCGAAGGGGCTAACTGAACTGCATACGCAATTAAAGGATTTAGACCCGAGTGGGATCGACTTTGCAAAGAGGGGATTCCTTGGCAAGCTGTTCAATCCCTTACGTGCGTACTTTCTAAAATACCAAAAAGCCGATGTTGTGATCGCTGATATTGTCATCTCCTTAGATAAGGGCAAGTCTACCCTGAAGAACGATAACACTACACTAGAGATTGAGCAACAGACACTCCGCGATCTGACCAAAAAACTTCAAAAGGAAATACAGCTTGGACTACTAATGGATGAATCCATAGAGTCGCAGATTGAGGCGGCCAAACTACGTAATGAAGATCCTGATAAAATCCGTTTCATTACCGAAGAAGTGCTGTTTCCACTTCGACAAAGAGTTATGGATTTACAACAGATGTTAGTAGTCAACCAACAAGGAATTATGGCCATCGAGGTCGTCATTCGTAACAACAAAGAACTGATCCGTGGGGTTGATCGAGCAAAGAATGTTACCATCTCGGCGTTAAAGATTTCAGTAACTGTTGCAAGTGCACTCTATAATCAAAAAATAGTCTTGAAAAAGATTGAGCTCCTTAATCAAACCACGAACGAACTGATTGCTGGCACCTCCAAAATGTTGAAAGATCAAGGCGTTGCCATCCAGAAGCAATCACTTGAAGCGAGCATCTCCGTGGATACCATGAAACAAGCGTTTACGGATGTGTTATTTGCCCTGGATTCGATCAGTACTTACAAGCAGGAAGCCCTCCCAAGAATGCGTGACACGATCAATCAGTTCCGTGACTTAGCTAATGTGGGTGAGAAACAGATCCAGCGTCTGGAGAAGGGGCATAAGTTGGGTTTGTAAAATAAATAGAAATGGCGATGGAGGAGACCGGTGGAAAATCCACCACATTGGTGTAGGAGACTATGGGAAAAGACTACACATCTTAATTTGATTTGTGTTATCACTAGGACTTCATCGAGTCTTAAATCATTTAACGGGAATTCCTCCAGTTGAATGAAGAGGAAAGCCCATTCCATCCTGTCTAACTGGAATTTTTCACCTTAACTCAATCGATTTGGCACAATTGTTCTAGAAATGAACCCTTTAGATGGAGAAATTCCTGTTATTCATTATTCGTATTCACCAAGTACACCTTGAATCGGTTCAAGCTCATCTTCCATTTCTTCAACATCGTTTTATGTACTAATTTCAAGGACAAATTCAGAGAAGCTGCCGAATTTATTCGAGCAGCTTTTTTTCTGCGATGTGGTTATTGAATTTGTAATAGAAATGCTTTGTTATCCTAGTATGAAGCGGCATATTTAGATAAGCTCATAAGTGCGATGTTCGCTTAACAGAACCGCTATAGCCTTAAGCTATAACTAGATATAGTTTAATACAGTTACACTATATCTATGAATACGTGATATCTTTCTTGTAACAATTTGAAATTGTATAGGAGTGTTACATGATGATAAAAAGTAGTGTACTTGGATACCCACGTATTGGTGCAGATCGCGAATGGAAGAAAGCGCTAGAAGCGTTCTGGTCTGGTAAAATCGAAGAATCAGAATTTCACAATCAGCTACAGGAAATCCGGTTGAACCATTTGCGGAAGCAACAGGAGAAGGGTATCGACCTTATAGCTGTAAATGATTTCAGTTATTACGATCATGTGCTTGATACAGCCACAATGTTCGGAATTATTCCGAAACGATTCCCCTATGAAGGTGGCGAAGTACCATTGTCTCTATATTATGGTATTGCTCGTGGAACGAAGGATGCAACAGCAAGTGAAATGACCAAGTGGTTTAACACCAATTATCATTACATAGTGCCTGAATTAGATGGTGCAACACCGGTCATCACTGAAAATAAACCCCTTATTGCCTATCGAGAGGCTAAGGATAAGCTCGGAATTGAAGGGAAGCCAGTTCTCATAGGACCCTTAACTTTTCTGAAACTATCAAAGGGATATGATGTTTCAGAGACAGATGCCTGGTTAGAGCGTTTACTACCGCTTTATGTTCAGATACTTCAAGAGCTTGCGAATGAAGGGGTAGAATGGGTACAAATAGATGAACCGATTCTTGTTACTAAATTAAATGTAGATGATCTGCAACGATTACAGACGATCTATGAGACGATTGCATCGTCGGTACCTAACTTAAACATTATGCTACAAACCTATTTTGAATCGATAGAGAATTACAGTGATATCGTCCAGCTACCCGTCAAAGGAATCGGGCTTGATTTCGTACATGGGTTCTCGGGCAATATTTCTTCAATAAAAGCATTTGGTTTTCCAGCGAAGAAAGTATTAGGTGCAGGGGTCATCGATGGCCGTGGTATCTGGAAGGCGTCACTCCAAGAAAAGCTGGCAATTCTAGAAGAGTTAGGTGAACTCGTAGGGTCCGATCAGCTCATCGTGCAATCATCGTGCAGTTTGCTTCATGTTCCTGTTACGGTGAACAATGAAGCGAGACTTTTACCTGAACTAAAGGATGCTCTCGCATTTGCTGATGAGAAGCTTGATGAGCTTGTCCTACTGGCAAGAGCAGTCTCTTCAAGTGGGGTCATAATTAAAAATGAGTTGGAACAATGCGAGAGTGTTATTCAGGCGCTCAAGCTATCAGCTGAGCGCAATCGTAACGATATTCAGCATGCCGTTGCTATTATTAGTGCGAAGGCTCCTGAACGTAATCTGCCTTTTGCTGAGCGTCATCAGGTTCAACAGAAGAAATGGCAATTGCCAATTTTCCCTACAACAACAATCGGTAGTTTTCCACAATCCGTAGAGGTTCGTAAAGCACGTCAGTTGTGGCGTAAAGGTGAGTGGAACAATGAGCAATATGCTAACTTCATCCGTGAGCAGATCGATATTTGGATCAAGTTGCAGGAAGATATCGGACTGGATGTTCTTGTACATGGTGAATTTGAAAGAACGGATATGGTTGAATTCTTTGGTGAGAAGCTTGCGGGCTTTGCATTCACACAGTACGGATGGGTGCAATCTTACGGTTCTCGCTGCGTGAAACCACCCATTATATTTGGGGATATCGCGTTTGAGGAAACTATGACAGTCGAAGAGACACAGTATGCGCAGTCGAAGACTGAACGTCCTGTTAAAGGGATGCTGACTGGACCGATTACGATTATGAACTGGTCCTTCGTTCGCGAAGACATTACTCGTGAACAAATTGCTTACCAACTGGCTTATGCGCTTAGACAAGAGGTAGAAGCGCTAGAGAATGCTGGCATTGGCATGATTCAGGTTGATGAGCCTGCTGTTCGTGAAGGTCTGCCACTTAAGGAAAAGGATCAAGCAGAGTATCTAGCATGGGCCGTCAAATCCTTCCTAATGACTACATGTACAGTTCAAGATACGACTCAAATTCACACGCATATGTGTTATTGTGAGTTCCATGATATGATTGATTCCATTGAAGCGATGGACGCTGATGTGATTTCGATCGAGACATCTCGTAGTCATGGTGAACTGATTCATAGCTTTGAATTGAACACGTACCAATTGGGTATCGGTTTAGGTGTTTATGATATTCATAGTCCACGTGTGCCGAGAGTAGAGGAAATGACGAGTATGATCGAACGTGCCCTTCGTGTGCTAGATCCGGAGCTTTTTTGGATCAACCCGGACTGCGGACTTAAAACGCGGGGAGTCGAAGAAACCATCGATTCTTTGCGCAACATGGTTGAAGCGACGCAGATAGCACGTGCAAAGTACGCCCTGAAGGTCTAGTCATTTGTCCAAATGATAAGGTAACGAGAAACGATACTGAAATAACAAACATGGTAGAGCAGGCGCTAGGGCGTCTGCTCATTTTTGTGTGCCTAGCGGAACCGATAGTGCTAGTAATATAACCATAATTTTCCTTTCGTTTTTAAAACATATTCGCTAATATTAGACAAATAAAAGAAGGGTGAGAATAAAACAAGCCTGATGTCGAAAATTTAAAATAAAATCACAAGGTTAGGGGAAACATTGATGAAAAGGTTGTTACTTGTAGTCTTAGCGTTTGGTATGCTTATGAGCTTTACTGTCACACAAGGAAACATTGCATCTGCTGTACAGGCTAAACAAGTATTACGAATTGGTTTAACGGAAATTCCACAAGACCTTGATCCTGCTTCATCTACTGAGAAAAGCACGGATACGATCAATAGAGGCTTGTTTGAAGGGCTGGTTAGATTGAATGAATTAGGACAAGCGGTCCCAGGTATCGCCAAGTCGTGGAAAGTATCCAGTGACGGCAAAACGTACACATTTACACTTCGTTCTAGTGCAAAATGGAGTAATCAGCAGCAGGTAAAGGCGTCGGATTTTGAATACGCATGGAAACGAGCGCTAGCACCTGAAGCTGATAACTCTTACGCTTTTAAAATGTTCATGATTGCTAACGCAGAGGATTACAATAAGGGGACGATAAGAGACGCCTCGAAAATGGGGGTGAAGGCATTAAATAACTACACCCTCCAGGTGACATTAACCGAAAAAACCCCATATTTCACTCAGCTCCTTGCTGAAAGTATATATCTACCGGTGAATGAGGAAATGGTGAGATCAAACAAAAAATGGGCTTCTGATAAGAAGAGTATGGTGACTAATGGTCCCTTCAAGCTTAAACAATGGAATGATAATGGCATTACCTTAGTCAAAAATCCGAATTATTATGCTGCGCAAGAAATTAAATTTTCAGAGGTTCAATTTCTTCGACCTAAAGGAAAAACATTAACAACAACTGCTGCCTATATCAATGGGGAAGTAGATTGGGTCGGAGGAGGAGGGGAAGATATGATGGATTATAAAGCATTAGATAAAACATTTTATCGTGATTATTCTGAAGCCCCCATTGCCTCTATCTATTACTACCAATTGAACCTAAATAAAGCCCCTTTCGATAATCTTAAGATCCGTAAGGCGCTAGCTATGGCAGTTGACCGCGAAGCCATCCGTTATGGCAATCCAGCATATGGGTTTGTTCCCCATAATGTCCGTGGATCTAAGCAGACTTTTCGTACAGAAATAACTGATTCGGCTTATTTCAAAGAGGATGTAGAGGTAGCTAAGAAACTGTTGGAAGAAGGTTTGAAGGAAGAGGGCTTAACTACGCTTCCAAGCTTTTCGATCATTGTGAATGATGGGGATGCACATGAAACCACTGCACGATTAGTCATTCGCAGCTGGAATAAAAACTTAGGAATCAAAGCGAGTGTTGAGATCCAAGATTGGGACGAGCTCTTAGATAACCGTTACAATCAGAATTATACAATGGCAAGAGGTGGTTGGTCGGCAGATTATAACGATCCTGCGTCATTTTTGGAATATTTCACATCCTGGAGTGTAGATAATGACACGGGCTGGAGCGATAAGGTATATGACAGTTATATCAAACAAGCACGTGGAACAACTGAACCACAGACTAGGAATCAACTTTATGCAAAAGCTGAAAAAAAACTCATTGATCAAATGGTCATTATTCCACTCTATTATTATGTCACTGACCTTTTACATAAACCAAATGTCAAAAATGTCTATGTGGATTATGATAGTTCGATAGCTTTTACAAGAGGATATATAGAATAATTAAAGTTACTGGGAGCAGTAAGAGAAACAAACATTAATGTAAAAAAAGGACGGTATCTGTGGTCATTAGACTATGGACATCGTCTTTTTGAGTTTTCAATATGTAAGATCATACTATCACTACATTGTAAAATTTGTAATTAATGCAGGGTTTAACCACATGAAAGTAGAATATTGTTAGTATCTGTAAATCCAGTCTGAGTAAAAGAGGCTTGGATGAGAAAAGTACAACTGAGGTGAATGATGAAGAAATTTAGCTTTGTAATCCTGTTGAGTCTGTTCTGTATAATTTGTTTTTCGAGTGAAGGAAATGCTGCAGCCATACAGTCGAAGATCATTCTTGATGGCAATGAAATAAGCATGCCTGCTAATGTACAGATTCAAGTCGTGAATGAGAATGTTATGATCCCGATTCGTGTCGTTGTTGAGAATCTGAAGTTCAAAGTAGATTGGGATCCAAAGTCACAAGGCGTCAAGATTCAACAAGATAACAAGATCATATCGTTAACGGTCAATCGCCAAGAAGCGACGGTTGATAGCAAACCGGTCATATTAAATGCTTCACCTCAAGTTCAGAATGAAACGGTGGTAGTTCCCATTCGTTTTGTAAGTGAACAAATGGGACTTGGGGTGAGTTGGGATAACATGGATAAAACAGTTTACCTGACAAGTGGTAATAGGGAGTCTATTCAAGATGGACAACCCGTTAGTGGAAGACCAACAACAGAAAATGCAACTGAATCAGTGGAAGTTCCCGTTGTCGACGGTGGCGAAGGGATTGCGTCTTCTCCAAAGCATGTTAGTGGTATAAATTTTGTGAATAATCAACTCATTGTATCTATGGATGGCGAAGTGACACCACGGATATCTACAATGAAGAATCCTGATCGTATTGTGGTGGATCTACCGAACACGGCATTCGCTGATTCTTTTGGTTCAATGAACACACTAGATTCAGGATGGAGAGGTACATTAGAAGGTATCGATTATCCTAATGTAGCGGAAGTAAGATAATCATTGTTTACACATGATCCTTATCAGGTCCGAGTTGTCATTGCTCTGAATAACCCAAACGCATTCCAACTCATTCACGAAGTGAGTTCTAATATGTTTATTATCGATTTAAACGTTGCCGAAGAGAGTGGTGTTACTGTTCCATCGATTGACGATACTGGACGTAAAGTGGTCGTTATCGATCCAGGTCATGGTGGAAGCGATCCAGGGACATTGAGTATCACGAATAAACATGAGAAGGATTTTAACTTATCGTTATCACTGAAAGTTCAAGCACTTTTACTTAAAGAGCCCAATATTGAGGTAGTTATGACCCGTGAGAGTGACATATATCCTACCCGTACTGAACGAGTACAGTTGGCTAATCAATTAAATGCTGATGTATTTGTCTCTATTCATGGCAACAGTGTTCAATCTTCTCCACAATCGAATGGTACAGAAACTTATTATTACCAACGAAGTAGCAGCAAAGATCTAGCAAATGTCATTCACAAACATTTAGTTAATGCTATAGGTTTGAGAGACCGTGGAGTTAAAAATGAAAGTCTACAAGTAATTAGAGAGACTACAATGCCTGCTGTACTGTTAGAAGTAGGATTCTTAAGTAATCGTTCGGATGAAAAAGCAATGTTATCAGATGATGTGCAGAATAAAGCGGCTCAAGCTATTGTTAATGGGATTAAAGAATATGTAGGTGTTGAGTAAAGAGATAGGTGAGGCGATAGGATGTTTAAGAAAGTTATATTGTTTGTGTCTTTATTAGCGATGGCACCGATTTCTACGGCAAGTACTTTCGCTGCTGATGTACCACTACAGGTGATTGTTAATGAGAAGGGTTATTCTACGTCCCAATTTATCATCAAGGACAATCACGTTTACGCTAGTATCGAGACTATCTCCAGTATGATGGGTGCTTTGAATGGTTGGGTGTTTAAGGATTCTAAATCCGTAAGCTTTATTACACATTTCTCTAACGAAGGTAAATCGGATGAATTGTATACTTGGTATAAAAACTCAAACAAAGTGGAAATAGGTTTGAAGCTAGCTGAAGAAGAGAAAACTCAGAATCTCACAATGCGTACTTCTACTATCATTTCAAAAGAGGACGAGATTCTTCTTCCACTTCGTGAATCTATTAGAGCATTAGGTAAAACTATACACTGGGATAGTAGGACAAATAAGATCACAATTACAGGAAAAATAACTTATTAACTTAATGATACAATTGGCGGCTCTTATAAGATGCACAGTGATTTACACTTTGTAATCTTCACCGTTTTGTCCTACCTCCCTGTGTGCCAGCTTGGTTATATTAGGTATACTAAGGAAGATAGACATTAATAGATGAACAAGTTAAATGAGATAAGGAGATGAGTACAAGTTGAAAAGGAATATCTTTGTGGCAACTGGATTCATAGTTGTCGTTATATTGGGTGTGTATCTTTTTGCGGGAAATACCGACAAAAATGTGCCTAACGAAGTTGACTCCTTAAGCATTAAGCAATTAGTGAATGAATACAGTACTGGCATCTTAGAAGCAAATTCTGCTTCAATCACATCTAAGGAACTTATCGTGACCGATCGCAACAAGAAATCGTTAACTTATGCCTTACCCGAAGACGAGTTTTTTGTTTCCATCGCACCATACGTCAATAATACACACCCATGCGCAACCCACAGCTTGAGTGGCTGCCAAGGGGAAATGGTAGAAGAGGAATTTAGTCTTTTCATCGACGATTCGGAGGGCAATGTAGTATTGAACCAAACCGTGAAATCCCAATCCAATGGATTTATAGATCTGTGGCTACCTCGTGATAAAAAATATCGCATAACCGTCGAACACGATGGGAAAACGGCGAATTCCGAGATTTCTACCTTCGAGAACGATGACACGTGTATTACAACCCTGCAATTAATGGAGAATGAAGACGCCTAGTTATGCTTTGATTAAAGCTGTTGCCACATAGGGTATTTCTGTTTATAGTAAAATCAGATTTGATTTTTCCTATGCACAAAATATAGTAATCTTTCAACTCTTGTTCTCAGAGAAATTGAATACTATAATTAGACGCAACCATGTATGAATGAACTAAAGTACATAGCTTTGAAATAAAGTATCGACAATCGATTAGAAATAACTAACAGGAGTGAGCAAATTGAGTACACAGCTACAGGGAAAACCATTAGAAGGTTTTGCTGAATTTAGTAGAAAAGTAGCCGCAGAAGGTGCGGTGTTATTAAAGAACGAAGGAAATGTTCTTCCATTTCAACATTCCGAAAACGTTTCAATTTTTGGTAGAACTCAAGTTAATTACTATCGTAGCGGTACAGGTTCAGGCGGTAGTGTCCATGTTTCTCATACAACAAATCTGTTAGATAGTCTTCGAAGTAAAGAGAATCTGACAGTTAATGAAGAACTAGCGGCTGCCTATGAAAAGTGGATTGAGAGCAATCCATTTGATAATGGTGGGGGAGGTTGGGCGGCAGAGCCTTGGCACCAGAAGGAAATGCCTTTAACCGATCAGTTAGTAGCAGAAGCTAGAGCTCATTCGACCAAGGCAATCATTGTCATCGGACGCACAGCGGGAGAAGACCAGGATAATGCTGATGAACAAGGAAGCTACCAATTAACAGTAGAAGAAGAAGCGATGATCCAACAGGTAACTGCACATTTTGAACAAACCGTCGTTGTACTCAATGTATCGAATATTATTGATATGAGCTGGATGAACGATGAGCGTTATGTACACCCGATTGCATGCGTGATTTACTCATGGCAAGGTGGGATGGAAGGTGGAAATGCGATTGCTGATGTACTAGCTGGAGAGGTAACACCAAGCGGTAAATTAACGGATACCATCGCCTATTCCATCGAGGATTACCCATCTACTCGCAACTACGGAGATGAATTCAAGAACGTTTATCAAGAAGATATCTATGTTGGATATCGTTATTTTGAGACGTTTTGTCCGGATAAGGTGCAGTTTGAATTCGGTTATGGCTTATCTTATACCCAATTTAAAATAGAGTCTGAAGAAGCTAAACTTACTTCTAACGAAGGACAACAATACGTTGAAATTAACGTAACCGTAACCAATACGGGCTCAACCTTTGCGGGAAAAGAGATTGTACAGGTCTATTATGAAGCACCACAAGGAAAGTTAGGACAACCTGCCAAAGCGCTTGCGGTATTCGGGAAGACCCAAGTCCTTCAACCTGGTGAATCAGAGCGTATTACGATCAGCTTCCCTATTCATTCTATGGCTTCTTATGATGATGCTGGCGTGACAGGTTATTCTTCCGCATACGTGCTGGAAGCGGGTACTTATCGCTTTTATGTTGGAACAAGTGTCAAAAACGTAGAAGGAATTAGCATGGAAGGTCAACAAGGTTACATTGTGGAGACTCCTCAACTGGTAGAACAGCTACAAGAAGCAATGGCGCCGACGGAAGGCTTCACGAGAATGAAACCCGGCAACATTAAGGAAGATGGTTCGTATGAACTAACTTTTGTTGAGGGTCCGGAGCGTAAAATTTCGATGGCAGAACGGATCGAGAAGAACCTTCCTACGACGATTAAACAAACCGGTAATCAAGGATATAAATTAAGAGATGTCTATGACGGAAACGTTGGCATGGAAGCTTTTATTGCTCAGCTCAGTGATGAGGATCTAGCTACAATCGTCAGAGGAGAAGGCATGAGTAGTCCGCTCGTGACATCGGGTACGGCTTCGGCTTTTGGTGGCATAAGTGATAGCTTATTCAATTACGGAATTCCAGTTGCGTGTACCGCAGATGGCCCTTCTGGAATACGTATGGATAGTGGGCAGAAAGCGACCCAAGTTTCCATCGGAACCTTGCTTGCAGCAACTTGGAATACGGAACTGGTCGAAGAGCTATATGTCATGGAAGGCCAAGAATTAGTAAGTTACAACGTAGATGCTCTACTGGGACCGGGTTTAAATATCCGACGCAGTCCGCTAAATGGCCGCAACTTTGAGTACTTTTCAGAGGATCCGCTGATTTCTGGGATCTTTGCTGCTGCGTGTACGCGCGGTATTATGAAGGGTGGATCAAACGCCACACTGAAGCATTTCGCTTGCAATAACCAGGAGAAGTATCGTAGTAAGGTAGATGCAGTCGTATCTGAACGTGCCATTCGTGAGATCTATCTAAAAGGCTTTGAAATCGCGGTGAAAGAAGGCGGCGCGAATTCAATTATGACTTCCTATAATCCGATTAATGGACATTGGGCAGCTTCCAACTATGATATGAATACTACAATTCTACGTGGTGAGTGGGGCTTTAAAGGTATCGTGATGACGGACTGGTGGGCTGTCATGAATGATGTTGCCAATGGCGGAGCAGCAGATCGGAAGAATACGAACTGGATGGTTCGTGCTCAGAACGATCTCTATATGGTTGTTACTAACTATGGAGCAGAAATCAATGCTTATGAAGATAACACCTTAGATTCTCTTGAAAATGGCACGCTAACCCGTGGAGAATTACAGCGCTCTGCTATGAATATTTGTGAATTCATCATGAATGCACCGGTATTCTCTAGAAAACAAGAAATTGTTGAGACAGTAGAACCATTCAAAGCCAATGCATCTCTTGTAACTGATCAAGTTCAATCCCTATCGGATAACGAGCAGGTTAAACCTGTCGTAACGGGATCAAGCTACATGAAGGTAGATCGAGCAGGACAATACCGAATCATCGTTAACATCATGTCTCCGGAACCTGAGTTGGCTCAAAGTGCATGTAATGTGTTACTGAATGATCAATTGATGACGACGATTCAAACCAATGGGACAGAAGGTAAATGGATCAGACAGAAACTTGTGAAAATTGAACTAGAAGCTGGTCTTTATGAGTTGAAATTGGAATTCATCAAACCGGGATTGCAGATCGACTGGATTGAATTTAAACTAGTAGATTAATATTCAAACCCATAAATGGGGTACGGGTATAGAGTAAAAATAAGCAGAGTTAAAATTAAACAAGACATACAAAAAGTAGTAGCACAGACCAAAACCATGGTTTGTGTTACTATTTTTTTATAAAAAATCAATCGTTTTTCCTATCAACTACGTCTTATTTACATGAACATTATTTATAGGATCCATCCCAATACCAGCACTAATAAATAGAGAGAGGGGGGGTATGGTGGGACATACAATGAGTCAAGTCACATCAGAAGATTATGCGCTAATGGATGAAGAAGCTTTTTTTAAACGCTTGTACGTAGAACATCGGAAAATGTATGCCATTGCTTTCAGTTATCTGAGGACAGAAGCAGATGCGCTCGAAATAGTGCAAGAAGCGTCATGTCGGGCATGGATGAAGCGCAAAAAACTTAAGGACGAGCAGGCCTTTACGTCTTGGATAATCCGCATTACCATCAACTGTTGCATGGATGAACTAAGGCGCAAAAAACGCGTGTTTCCAGCAGAGACTCTGGTCGAGGGTGTAACAAAGGAGATGTCTAGCAACGATCGGATTGATTTGGAACAAGCAATGGTTCGAATGAAGCCCAAATATCGACACGCTGTGATCCTAAAATACTATCAGGACATGACAACTGTCGAAATCGCAAAAGTGCTAGAAAAACCAGAGGGGACGATTAAAACTTGGTTACGAGAAGGACTAAAGCAGCTTCGTAATTATCTGTAGAGATACGGGAGGCAAATGAAAATGAATGAAAATGAAGAACGTATCCTTCGTCAGAATGCTGATGAAGTAAACAAGCATGTTGATAATTTACCGGAAATGAAAATTTATAATGCGATGCGAGGTGGAATTATGCGTGGAAAAAAACGCGAGAAGAAACATATCTATTCCTTAGGTATAGGTGCAGTTGTAACCGTAGCGGCAGCGGTGCTTATTACGTTCACATTCTATAAAGAAGTCCCGGTGACGGCACAAGGACAAGCAGTGGATCAGAGTTCCGTTACTAAAGATTGGAATGATTCTGACTTTTTTAAAGCTATATCCATGGATGATCATTCATTCGAAAGCATACTGGATCGCAACCTCATTAAGCCTGTATATCAAAGCGTGGAGAAGGGTTCATTTAAAGTAGGAGTGATGGGTGCCGTCACGGATGGCCGAAAAGTATTTATCCTTTATAGTGTTCAAAATAAGCTGGATAAACCAGCTCATGTTGCAAATGCCTTACTTGAATTTGGCGACATTAAAGCACCATCTATAGGAACGAATTTGACGAATAGTGTCAACCAAATATCCCCTGGCGCAACCAACTATTTCGTATATTCAGCAAAATTACTGCCTTCGGTTTCATACCCGAAAGATGTAAAGTTTAACGTAGCATTGGCAGAGCAATCAGATAATAATAGGAAGAACCATACCAATCTTGATGCATCCTTCGAGCTCGACACTGGCATGTTCAAAGACCAGCAACATAAGTTATCTGCTGAGCGTACCTTGACAGTGGATGGACAAGAAATTAAGATAACGCAAGTCCTGTATACCCCGCTGGGTACCTATGTGGATTTGGAATATGAAAAAGATAACGAAAAACAAATTTTTCAATTAATCAATCCTGTTCTGATCGCTACAAAAGGGGGGAAGACCGAGAAATTATATTATCCCCACCTAACTACATCGTATAATTCTGAAATATATTCGGATGATTCTAAGGCCACACTAGTATACAAGAACATGGAGTATAACCAACCAGACTCCATCTCATTGAAATCATTCGGTATCTCGGCTGTCGATAAGAATCAGATGAAAATTGTTGTCGATCTGAATAAGAAGCAGATTATTAGTGCACCTGGAAATGATCTTGAGCTTGTCGAGCCTTCCCCTGAGAATAATGCAGAAGAGGGTGAAATTCTATTGAGACAAAAGATTGAGATGCAGAATCAAGATTCTCAATTGTTAAATCCGTATCCTTTGTTCGCCGATACTTTCACTGATGCGCAAGGACAAGTGCATGAAAATAATAGAGTCAATAAAACCACTTCGGGGGGCAACTTCGGTGGCCACACAATCTCAAAGTACGGTACCATTGTAAACGAGATTAGTTATCGATTTGGAGAGAATGCTAAGGATTATCCTCAGCCACTTACAATAACGGTTAAACGGTATATGAATCCGATTATGGACACACAGGCTGTAGAGTTATATACGAAGAATTAGGTAGTGACATGTTAAATATGAATTTGCTATAACAAAAGAAAAACGATGGAGTTAGCTGTTGGCAGCTGATCCATCGTTTTTTGTGTTTTGAAATATTCAAAATGTAGATGACTTTAGTTTCTTCCAGCAGCCATTAGCTCTCGAATAGTCACCAACCGATAGCCTTTCGCTGTAAACTCATGGGCTAGTGTTCGAACAGCTTGTACAGTCTGCGAGCGATCTCCATACCCATCATGGAAGATCAAGATACTACCACTTACTAGATAATCCCTTGACTTGTCTATAATATGCTCCACGCCAGGATTATCCCAATCCCGAGCTTCAAGATTAAGAGCACCGATTGTGTCATACCCTGCTTCGCAAGCAAGCCTTAATATATCCTCGTTCTCATCAAAATAAGGTGGTCGAAAGCTACTAACTTTCTGCAACGTTATACTGCGAATGATCTCATCCGTCTTGTGTATTTCTTCAGAAGCTTCATGGATAGGCAAGCCGGGTAATGATGGATGAGAGTATGTATGGTTCCCAATCTCATGTCCTCGATTATGGACTGCTTCGGCAATCGAGCGATTTCGCTCAATTTCTTCTCCAATCATGAAGAATGTTGCTTTTCCAGATACCTCTTGCAATATATCTAACAGTTCGATCGTATACGTGGGATGAGGCCCATCATCAAATGTAAAAGCAATGAGTTTCTCGGTTGTCTCCACCTTGTGAATGATTGTAGCTACATGCATCAACGAATCTCTCCTTATGCTTGGTATGGTCAAGATAATAGTATCATTAATACCCTGAATTGTATGCTCCATTTGAGGAGAAATCATCCTATTTTGGTTACGTTTAAATTATTCCGTTAATGGCAATCTTATAGAGATCACGAATCATCATTTTACCAAATAACACTAATAATAACTATTGGAAAGGACCATAACATTGTCTAACAAGTATTTTCTAGATAAGTATTTAAAAAAATATATTAGGATGTCAGAAAGAGAGTTGACCTATCAGGTTAAATCTAATCTATGGGTGACGCCTGTTCTTTACGTATTCTATTCATTTCTAATATTAAGCGCCGCTTTTTGGGGTGATTTAAACTACATGCTAGGAGATAGATTCAGATCGTATTTTGCCGTAGATTATGAATTAACTCTTTCTCTAGTAAGCACCCTTACTGCAGCAATCTTGTCACTTACCATATTCACATTTAACTTAGTATTGGTTGTTTTTACAACCTTCTCTGGTCAGTTTTCTCCTCGAATGCTTAAGAACTTTATTGCAAGCAAAGCAACACAACGTGTGTTAGGTATTTTTACGGGGAGTTTTATCTACGTTCTCGTATCTTTCCTTTTCCTTAATAAAAGAATCACGGAATACTATTTTGCAGTTCCTATTATTGCAACCTTATTAGCCATTTTGTCGATGGGTGCTTTTATATTCTTTATTAATCATGCCGTAGCTTGGTTACAAGTAAATCAAATGACAGATGACATGAAAAAGGAAGCCTTGAGCATTGTGAAAAGCACCATGGAAAATGAACTGGATCATTACAAAGTGAAAGATTTCATTGATACAGATGCACATATGAGAGAAGGAAAGGGGCAGCAAATTAAAGCAGGTACATCAGGCTATATTCAAATTGTCGACTTTATCGCGATGATCTACGAAGCCCAAAAGGATGACATTGTTCTCAAATTTGAATATACCGTAGGGAACTACGTATATGAAAGTACACCCATTCTAACCTATTGGATGAAAGATGAGTCAACCATCGATGAAGACAAGTATCTTGCATTCTTCAATATTAGAAAGAAACAAACAGAAGTCCAAGATATTGAATTCAGCATGAATAAGCTTGTTGAGGTTGCCATAAGATCGCTTGGGAATAATGATCCTAAAACAGTATCAACTGCACTCTATCAGGTAGGGGAAGTACTTGTCTCGATTGCACAAATAACGGACTTCTCACATTATTTAGTAGATGATGAGAAGAATCTTCGTATTATTTTGCTAAAAAAAGACTTTGACCACTATTTATACAATGGATTGGGGCATATTAGGCACTATGCAAATGGAAGTGTCATCGTTTTAACGGATATTTTAAATGTACTTGATCTAATGGCTAAATCCCTTGATCCAAGCTTTTATCAAAAGGTATGGGAGTTTGCAGTACACATAGCACATGGGTTTGAGAATCTCTTTCTTTTTGATCAAGATAAGCAACAATTTTATCATGTGCTATATAGCTTAGCCATTACCACTGATAATTTAACAGATTATGATCATCTTTTGGAGAAATATAGTAATAAGAAAATACTATAATAGTTGTATCCTCTGATGACAATAAGAAAGCATCCTAACCAGATTGTAATGGTTAGGATGCCTTTTTGTTATTATGACATGTAAAATTCCACGAATGACGTTAGTTCAAGAGTTCAATAAACTTGCTTGCTGCAATAGACAGTGGCAAATTATGCATAAACATGAATCCCACTTGAGATGGTGGCATTTTAATATCTAATTGAATTTCAAAGAGCGAACCATCTTCCAATTCTTTAGAGATGAATTCTTTCGTTACGTAAGAGATCCCAAGTCCTTTTCGCGCAAGTTCAATAAGAAGATCCACGCTTCCTACCTCAATCTCAGGTTTGATCTGATACCCATAACTTTCAAATAATTCCGTGATGGCCATCCGTACCCTACTATTACGTGAAAAAAGGATGATGGGATACTGAAGTAGCTCCTCTAATGAGAGTACTTGATCCTTCAGTTCTGCAAACCTTTCTCCTGCAACAAAACAATCCTGCAACTGAATTCCTCTCATCACTTCTATCTGAGGATCAACAATAGGCATACGAGCGACACCTAAGTCAATTTTACCTTCTTTCAAGAAGGCGATGGTTTCGGGTGTGGTCCCATGATTCAGATGCAACTTGATCCCTGGATACTTCTGGTGATAACGCTCTAGGAAAGGAAGGATATAGTGCTTAAATAAGGAATCACTACCCCCGATCCGTAGCTCTCCACTGTCCAGATTTTTAAGTGCCGCCATCTTTTCTTCTCCCAACGAGATAAGGATCTGAGACTGCTCGATATAGGAATAGAGGGTGGTTCCTTCTGGCGTTAAGGAAACACCTTTGGAATTGCGGTAAAACAAGGTGATGCCTAGGTTATCTTCCAACTGCTTGATGGCGTGACTGACACTTGGCTGAGTGATAAACAACAATTTGGCGGCCTTAGACAAACTTCCTGTCTTCGCGGACCAGTAGAACACTTTGTATAGCTCATAATTTATCATAGACAGTATCTATAGCTCCTGTTAAATATATTAATTACATGTATGGCTCATATTCGTATTATAGTAGATTACAGGAATAGAAACCAGAGCTTACTAATAAGCCTGCTGGAAGGAGTAGAACTATGGATGCTACCACGTTTGTATTGTTTGGAGCGACAGGAGATTTAGCCAAAAGAAAAATTTATCCGGCCTTGTTTAATTTGTTCATCGATCAGAAGCTACCTCAATCCTTTTCCGTGATTGGTCTTGGAAGAAGAGAACTATCTGATAAAGCTTTTCAAACAAATGTAGAACAATCTTTACATGAGTTCTCTCGAAGCAAAGCGAAAGACCCCATGACATTAAAAAACTTCTTGTGTGCATTCAGCTATAGCGTTCTCGATGTAGGCCATAAAGAAGATTATTATACATTAAAAAAGTTAATTGAACGTAAGGAAGAAGAACTCCACGCTGAGCCTAACCGAATGTTCTATTTGTCCGTAGGACCTGAGTTTTTCGAACCGATCGCTGCGAATATCCATGAAATTGGACTAGGTTCTGCAGATGGTTGGAAGCGTCTCGTCATTGAGAAACCGTTCGGAAATGATTTACAGTCTGCTCGTGATCTGAATAGAAACCTGGAACAGGCGTTCACTGAAGACGAAATTTATCGCATCGATCATTATCTTGGTAAGCCGATGATACAGAAGCTAGTGGATCTACAGCAGAGTAATCCAGTTCTCAAGGCATTATTGGACAATCGAAATATAGCTAACGTTCAAATAACAGCAAACGAAACCGTAGGTGTTGAAGAGCGAGCAGGTTATTACGATCATGTGGGTGCTGTAAGAGACATGTTCCAGAACCATATGCTACAAGTTCTCATGATGCTTACGATCCATTTTACAAACAATAATACGTCAGAGGATGTCCGCTTCAAAAAGAAGATGGTGATGGAATCCTTGAAGAGACTGACAAAAGAAGATGTTCATTCGCAAGTTGTTCGTGGGCAGTACGGAGCAGGAAGAATTCATGGGGAATCGGTGGTTGGTTATACAGCCGAGCCCAACATTCCCTTAACCTCAAGAAATGATACCTTTATCGCAGCGAAGCTAGAAATCGATAATTATTTCTGGCGTGGTGTTCCTTTTTACATCCGTACTGGCAAAAGAATGCGTGATAAGTCAACGCGAATCGTAATTGAATTCAAGGAATCATTGAAGCAGTCAGGGACAACAGATGATAACAAAGCACCTAATCTGCTCGTTTTTGAAATCAGCCCCAATGAAGGTATTGCACTTCAATTAAATACAAGAGATCCACTTAATAAAGGGCAATTCAAGCCCATGCAAATTGATTTCCATGAGAAGAGAGACCATATTCCTGAAGCTTATGAGAATTTAATTGCACATGCTCTGAATGGAGATTCAACGTTCTTCGCACATTGGGATGAAGTCGAATTGTCATGGGAATGGGTGCAGCCGATCTTAGATGCATACGAAGAGAACTTAGTGCCACTTCACCACTATGAGGCTGGTACCTACGGTCCCGTACAATCCGATGAGTTGTTAGCGAAGGATGGATATCAATGGTGGTTCAATGAACCAGCTGAACCAGAAATGGATTCCTTACCGAAGGAAATTCAACTACCTATTACACAAAGTATCTAAAATACAACTAAAAAATTGGAGGAATTACGATGAAATTTTTTATCGATACAGCGAATCTAGAAGATATCAAAAAGGCTTATAAAATTGGTGTCTTATCTGGTGTTACAACGAACCCGTCCTTGGTTGCCAAAGAAGGCGTGAAATTCGAAGATCGCATTGCTGAGATTTTACGCGAAGTGCCTGAGGTTGAATCCGTTTCAGCCGAAGTAACACCTGATGCAGAAACAGCTGAAGACATGATCGCGCAAGCGAACGAACTGATCAAGATTAACAACAATGATTCAAACATTACCATTAAGCTTCCGATGACGATTGCAGGGCTAGAAGCATGCCGTTACTTAACGAAGAAAGGTGTCAAAACGAACGTAACGCTGATCTTCACGGTGAACCAAGCCCTTCTGGCTGCGCGCGCTGGTGCAACATATGTATCTCCGTTCCTTGGACGTCTGGATGATATTTCAGAAGATGGTGTCCTACTTGTCTCGAAAATCGCTGAATTGTTCCAAATCCATAACCTGAATGCACAGATCATCGCGGCATCTGTTCGTCATCCGGATCATGTGACACGTGTAGCCATGGCTGGTGCGCATATCGCAACCATTCCTTACTCCGTCATCGAACAAATCTCTAAACATCCACTAACAGATCAAGGTCTTGAGAAATTTGCTGCGGATTGGAGCAAAACAACACAACGTTAAGTTTCATTTTAATATTCACTTAATTATTCACGGGTGTATGAGCGTTTAAGTGTTTTATATGTGTGTGCCAAATAACAGGGAGGTAAGGATGCATGAAGAAACAACAAATTGGTGTGGTAGGACTAGCCGTTATGGGTAAAAACCTAGCTATGAATATTGAAAGTAAAGGGTTCTCTGTTGCAGTGTATAACCGTTCTTCTGAGAAAACAAAAGAACTACTAGAAGAAGCACAAGGGAAAGATTTCGTTGGTACGTACAACATCGAGGAATTCGTCCAATCGTTGGAAAAACCACGTAAAATACTTATTATGGTCAAGGCCGGTCAACCAACGGATGATACCATTAATCAACTCGTTCCTTTTCTCGATCAAGGAGATATTCTGATTGACGGCGGGAATGCCTATTTCCCTGATACACAACGTAGAAATAAAGATCTTCAGGCACAAGGTTTCCGCTTTATCGGCGCTGGTGTTTCTGGAGGCGAAGAGGGAGCATTAAAGGGTCCAGCCATTATGCCAGGTGGGCAAAAGGATGCGTATGAACTGGTAGAACCGATCCTAACCGCGATCTCAGCTAAAGTGAATGGGGATCCATGCTCGACGTATATTGGTGGAGACGGTGCTGGTCATTATGTCAAAATGGTACATAACGGCATTGAATATGGTGATATGCAACTTATTGGCGAAGCGTATCATTTACTCAAAGATGTATTGAACTTGAGCACAAGTGAGTTACATGACATATTTACAGAATGGAACAACGGTGAGCTAGATAGCTATTTGATAGAGATCACGGCTGATATTTTCAAAAAAGTAGACCCTGATACAGGCAAACCGATGGTGGATGTGATTCTCGATTCAGCAGGGCAAAAAGGAACGGGAAAATGGACTAGCCAGAGTGCATTGGATCTAGGTGTTCCATTATCTATCATTACGGAATCTGTCTTTGCACGATTTATGTCCGCTATGAAAGAAGAACGCTTAGCCGCATCTAAGCAACTTAAAGGACCTGCGATCACTAGCTACGACGGTGATCCTAAAGAATTCATTGAAGCTGTTCGCAAAGCTTTATATACAAGTAAAATCGCTTCTTATGCCCAAGGATTTGCGCAAATGAGAGCTGCATCTGATGAGTACCATTGGGATTTGAACTTTGGAAGCATTGCGATGATATTCCGTGGAGGATGTATCATTCGTGCACAATTCCTACAGAATATTAAGGATGCCTATGACAAGAATCCGGCTCTGAACAACTTGTTCTTGGATGACTACTTCAGTCAGATCGTTGATAATTATCAAGAAGCTTGGAGACAAGTGGTCGCGCTTGCCATAACTAGAGGTATTCCAGTGCCTGCTTTTGCGTCTGCATTAGCTTATTATGACAGCTATCGATCTGAGAGACTGCCAGCTAATCTACTGCAAGCCCAAAGGGATTATTTCGGTGCCCATACGTTCCAACGTCTTGATCAAGAGGGAAGCTTTCATTTGCAATGGATGGAGAAGAACGATTAATACGCTAGATTAGTAAAAACTCCACAGTACCCTTGTGTAACGTAGGGCTGTGGTGTTTTTTTTTGGTATATTCGCATTATCCTAAATTTATGATATGGTTATAATTGAAATATAAAGGGTGAGTTCCTAAGTGGCGCCTTGTTTTGTATAACATCTTAGTAGGAGTACCTTGCAAATACAGGAGATGAGGAAGGTTATAATGAGCAACCAACATAACAAAATTGACGTTATCTTAATTGGTGCTGGAATCATGAGTGCTACTTTGGGATCATTATTGAAAGAGTTAGCACCCGATTGGGAAATTAAAGTGTTTGAGAAACTTGCAGATGCAGGAGTAGAAAGCTCTAACGAATGGAACAATGCGGGTACGGGTCATGCAGCACTGTGCGAGCTGAACTATACACCCGAGGAGTCTGACGGATCTATAGATATTAGTAAAGCAATCATCATTAATGAACATTTCCAGATTACAAGACAGTTCTGGTCTTATCTCGTTAACAACAATAGGATTCGTAATCCGCGGGACTTTATCATGCCAATACCCCACATGAGTTTAGTGCAAGAGGAAAAGAATGTAGCATTTTTGAAAAAACGTTATGAAGCACTATCCAACAATCCTCTGTTTCAAGGGATGGAATTTTCCGATGACCCTGAAAAACTGAAGGAATGGATCCCACTGATCATGGAAGGTCGTACATCGAATGAACCGATCGCTGCAACAAAAATTGATTTTGGTACGGATGTTAACTTTGGCGCTTTAACGCGCATGCTGTTTGACCACTTAAAGACTCGAAACGTCGAGATCAACTACAAGCATAGCGTTAAGGATATGAAACGTACCAGCGACGGCTTGTGGAAAGTGAAAGTGCACGATATTGATAACGGTAAATTCGAAACCCATACGGCACAATTTGTTTTTATCGGCGGTGGAGGCGGAAGTCTTCCTTTGCTACAAAAGACGGGCATTCCTGAGTCAAAACATGTCGGTGGGTTCCCGGTAAGTGGGTTATTTATGGTCTGTAACAATCCGGAAGTTGTAGCTCAGCATCATGCAAAAGTATACGGTAAAGCTAAGGTCGGTGCACCTCCAATGTCTGTTCCGCATCTGGATACAAGATATATTGATAACAAAAAAACGTTACTATTTGGACCGTTTGCCGGATTCTCACCAAAGTTCTTGAAAGCGGGTTCATATTTTGATCTGTTAGGTTCCGTTAAACTCAATAATGTCTTCACTATGTTAGCAGCAGGTGTCAAGGAGATGTCATTGACTAAATACCTCATTCAACAAGTACTATTATCAAATGAAAAACGCCTAGAAGAATTACGAGAGTTTATTCCGAATGCGAAAAGAGAAGATTGGGATATCGTCGTAGCAGGCCAACGTGTGCAAGTGATTAAAGATACGGATACGGGCGGGAAAGGAACACTACAATTTGGTACGGAAGTTGTTAGTGCCGCTGATGGTTCGATAGCTGCCTTACTCGGTGCCTCTCCGGGAGCATCTACTGCTGTTCACGTGATGCTTGAGATATTAGAAAAATGCTTCCCACAACATATTAAAGCGTGGGAACCGAAAATAAAAGAGATGATTCCTTCCTATGGTATGTCACTAGTGGATAATCCAGATCTTTTCCAAGAAATTCATACGTCAACAGCACAGACACTTGGTCTAAGCGAAAAAGTGTCGGTCGGTAGTAGAGCAGTACACAAATAAGGTTATACGGAGAACGAGTCACTTATATTATAAGAGACTCGTTTTTCTCTGTTCTGACTCTGTAAGTCTGTGGTGAAATATATGAAGACAGGAAGGTCCAATTGCTGGTTGACAACAAACAATCGAATTGCTAAGATAAACGCATCAATAAATTTTGATATGATAAAGAAGAAGGTGAACCTATGAATAATACAATCATTGATGATGAACCATTACTTACATATGAGCAAAAGTTTAAAGCGCTATCTGATAAAAATCGTTTGAAAATTATATACGAATTAAACCAGAAAGGTAAGGTCTGTGTATGTGAATTAACCGATTTACTTGGTCTACCTCAATCCAAACTTTCCTATCATTTAAAAATGTTATTGGATGTAAATTTGATTCTCATGGAACGAATTGGGAAATGGAATTACTATGAGTTAAATGAAACTGAAATCAAAGGGCTACTGTCAGAACAACTTTGTTGTATTTTTTATCCTAGACCTAAATGAGTTTTTTTAGTTAACATATCAAAAAAAATTGATGGGATGTAAATAGAGTGTTGACCCGGCCCTAGTAGTCGGTTTTTAAATATGATCAAGAAGGAGTTAGTAGCATGCGAGGCACGAACGATTTAACACAAGGTCCTATTATGCCAACTTTAATGAAATTGACTCTTCCCATTATTGCAACCAATTTCATATCAACCACGTATGGGCTCGTCGATATGATCTGGGTTGGAAGACTAGGAAGCGGCCCTGTTGCAGCGATAGGCACAGCAAGTTTTTTTATTAATTTAGCTATTGCTTTATCGACCATGATCACCATTGGAACAGGGATTAAGATTTCACATTGCATGGGAGCGGGACAGAAGGATCATGCTGGAACATATATCAAGAATGGATTTATGATGTCGGTTTTGTTAGGAGTTCTCTATACGATCTTCATCATGCTGACCAAACATCAGCTCATCGGGTTCTTTGATCTTGGAAGTGTTGAAGTTGAGCGTATGGCGAAGGAATTTTTAATGATTTCGACTTTAGGAACTGTATTTTCAATCATGAATACCTTATTTGCCTCCATACTAAACGCTATGGGGAATAGTAAGTTGCCTTTTCACATCTTTTCGATCGGACTTGTTGTTAATATCATCCTCGATCCGATTCTCATTTTTGGAGTGGGTAAATTTGATGGTTGGGGTGTCGCAGGAGCAGCTATTGCAACGTTAATCGCCAATCTATTAGTGACATGTTTATTTGTCTTCCAATCAAGAAATTCGGAGTTAATCTCTCGACCGACCCCCTGGGACAGCCGTCAGATGAAAGAAGTCATTCAAATGGGGATTCCAATCACGATCCAACGAGTCACATTTACGATCATTTCCATTATTATTGCGAGGATCATTGTTCGCTTTGGAGCTGAAGCTATTGCGGTTCAGAAGATCGGAATTCAAATTGAATCCATCTCTTACATGACCATCGGTGGACTTCAAGGAGCGATTGCTGCCTTCTTTGGTCAAAACTATGGTGCTCGTCGATTAGATCGATTGAATCTAGGTTATCATAAAGCGTTGGTGCTAACTTCTATTTTCGGTATTATCATATCGTTTATATTCATCATATTCCCACAGCAACTCTTTTCACTGTTCTTATCTGATGAGGTGAGCTTAAAGCTAGGTACCGATTATATGCGGATCATTGGCTTCTCCCAATTGTTCATGTGTCTGGAATTGATGACTGTGGGGGCTTTTAATGGTATTGGGAAGACACATATTCCACCGATATTCAGTATTGTTTTTACGGCACTACGGATTCCATTGGCGTTAATATTATCCGAACCTTTTGGTTTAAATGGTGTGTGGATGTCGATTGCTCTAAGCAGTGTGTTCAAGGGTGTGATTCTGGTCTTATGGTTTAGAAGATCTTTGCACAGAATGAATGAATCACAAGTTAACATATAAAGGACGGTAATGAACAATGGCATTGTTAAATCGTAAGCTCATTTCGCATCTCATCGACAATAAGTTAGAAATAGATCTAATGCGAGGTCAATTTGGTCTGGAAAAAGAAAATGTTAGAGTCGATCAAGACGGTAATCTCGCGCTAACACCACACCCGAAAGCTTTTGGCCATAAAACGGAGAACCCATATATCAAGACGGATTTCTCAGAGAGTCAAATTGAAATGATTACACCACCCTTTGATTCCATTCATGAGACATATCGTTTCATGGAGGCGTTGCAAGACATTGTTTCTCTAGAGTTGAACGGAGAATATTTGTGGCCAAGCAGCAATCCCCCCATGTTACCTAAGGAAACAGAAATACCGATTGCTAAGATGAATAATCCGGTAGAGGACAAATATAGACATCAATTAGCAGATAAATATGGTCGGAAAAGACAAATGCTGAGTGGAATTCATTATAACTTTTCCTTTGATGAGAGATTTCTCAGAAGATTCTATGAAACGTGGGATCATCACGAAGACTATAAAGATTTCAAAGATGCCATCTATTTAAAAATAGCCCGTAACCTATTGAGGTATCGATGGCTTCTCATCTATTTGACAGGTGCAAGTCCTGTCTTTGATAAAACATATATCTCACAATGCGTCGCACGAGGAGAATCAGATGACGAGAACAGCTATTATTTTCAAAATATGAATTCACTTCGTAATAGCGAATGCGGTTATCGGAATGAAAAACCTCTCCATGTGTCTTTTAATTCGATAGAGGAATATGTCCACGATTTGAACGGGTTGATTCAATCTGAAGAATTACTAAGTGTAAAAGAATTTTATAGTCCCGTAAGACTGAAAACCGCAAAAGGTGAATCTCCCCTTCAGGAATTAATGCAAGATGGGATAGCCTATTTGGAGTTTCGTTTTATTGATTTGAACCCTCTCTACAACATAGGTGTTAGTAAAGAAACGCTGGAGTTCATTCATTTGTTTACCATTCTTGTGCTACTCAAGAATGATGAACCCTTCAGTAAAGATGATCAAAAGATGGCTGACATGAATCATGATCAACTCATCATGGAAGGGATACAGGGTACTTTACATGACCATGAGAATGGTTCGATGACAATGGCGGAGATGGCATTAACTTGTATCCAAGAAATGCAACAAATGGTACAGCTCTTAATGCCTAACGACGATAAATTCTCACAGATCTTGTATACAGCAAGACAGAAGGTTCTTCATCCTGAGAAGAGTTTCGCTTCTATTGTGAAATCTGAAATTCAACAAACATCCTATGTAACCTATCATTTGGATAAAGCGAAGCATTATGCTCAGGAAAGCTTAGCCAATGGGTACCGGTTCGCTGGATATGAGGATCTTGAGCTATCCACACAGTTGCTATTGAAGGCGGCGGTTAAACGTGGCATTCATTTTCAATTCGTAGATCGAGATGAAAACTTCGTAGTCCTATCCAAAGGTGATCATAAAGAGTACGTGAAACAAGCGACAAAGACATCATTGGATTCCTACAGTACGGTATTAATTATGGAGAATAAAATCGTTACGAAAGAAGTTCTCAAGTTACAAGGAATTCGTGTTCCAACGGGAGAGGTATTTCGAAATCTTAGAGAAGCTATGGACGCATATGAAACTTATCGTGACCAATCGATTGTGATCAAGCCGAAATCAACCAATTTCGGATTAGGAATTACCATCTTTAATGGTCCTTTTTCAGAAGAAGATTATCAAAAAGCATTACACATGGCATTTGAACATGATCAGACGGTTCTCCTAGAGGAATTCATTACTGGAAAAGAATATCGGTTTCTTGTGATGGGGGATGAGGTTGTCGGGATATTGCATCGCGTTCCTGCTAATGTAATCGGAAACGGTACGCTCACGATTGAGCAACTCGTTCATGCTAAGAACAAGGATCCGCTTAGAGGTCAGGGATACAAGACACCCTTAGAGAAAATTCAGATCGGTGAAGCAGAAGAGATGTTTATGAAAAATCACTCTAACAGTTGGAACGATATACCTTCATCTGGTCAGATCATCTATTTACGCGAGAACTCGAATATCAGTACCGGTGGAGACAGTATTGATTACACGGATGATATACCTGAAAGCTATAAGAAGCTTGCCATTCAGTCCGCGAAAGCAGCAGGAGCCACGATATGTGGTGTGGATATGATGATTGACGATGTCAGAGAAGAAGCAAACGATACCAATTACTGCGTGATTGAAATTAACTTTAATCCTGCAATTCATATTCACTGTTATCCCTATAAAGGTAACAATCGAAAAGCGGATGAAAAGATTCTTGATCTGTTGTTTGACGAAACAAACATGTTGAAAAAATAAAAAGGGTATGGTACTATACTTTCAAATTAATGATTGGGGTTGAAAAGTAGAATGTAGAATTTCTTGCTGACAATGTAAATGAATAAAACACGGATTGCGTTATTTCGCACGTTTTATTTTTTATATGCAAGAAAGTTACTTCTTCTTTTCACTCAAACGATATATTCTACTAACGCCATCTCCATCTCTATTGGGGAGGGATCGTTTATGTATTTTATTTGAGCTACAGAAAGGTAACTTTCTTGTAGCTCTTATTTTTGTATACAGGAGGATATTGTATGTCATTAATTAATGTTACTAACTTAACCTTTGCCTATGATGGCAGTTACGACAATATATTTGAGAATGTCAGTTTTCAAATTGATACTGATTGGAAACTAGGGTTCACAGGAAGAAACGGTAGGGGAAAGACTACTTTTCTCAACTTATTGCTGGGTAAACTTGAATACAGCGGGAATATATCTGCACACGTTCAGTTTGAATATTTCCCTTTTCATGTTAAGAACAAGGAGAGTCATACTCTAGATGTCATCAACGACATTTTTCCGGATTACATTCACTGGAAACTGATGCGGGAACTTACATTGTTAAAGGTGTCTGAGGATGTTTTATATCGACCTTTTGATTCATTGTCTAATGGTGAGCAAACCAAAGTGTTATTGGCTGCATTATTTATTAAAGAAAATCGCTTTCTGTTGATTGATGAACCAACTAATCATCTTGATTTGACAGCTAGAAAACTAGTCAGTGATTACCTCAATACTAAAAGTGGATATATTCTGGTATCTCACGATAGATCATTTCTGGATAACTGTATAGACCACACCCTTTCAATTAATAAGACCAACATCGAAATACAAAAAGGTAATTTCTCAAGTTGGTGGGAAAATAAAACGAGACAAGATCACTTTGAGTTAGCTGAGAACGAGAAATTAATGAATGATATTAAACGTTTGTCAGGTTCTGCTAAAAAGACGAGCAATTGGTCTCACGAAGTGGAAAAAACGAAAAACGGAACAAGAAATTCCGGGTCTAAGGTAGATAAAGGATATATAGGTCACAAAGCTGCTAAAATGATGAAACGCTCTAAAGTCATTGAGCAAAGACAGCAATCGGCTATTCATGAGAAGTCCAAGCTCCTGAAGAATATCGAAAACGCTGAGAGCCTAGAAATTACGCAACTTGCATGGCATAAAAAACTACTTACTGAACTAGAGAATGTTTCGATTGTTTACGGCGATAAGATGGTGTGCGAAAATATCAGTTTTACGATAGAGCAGGGCGATCGCATTGCGCTCTCGGGTAATAATGGCTCTGGCAAATCGAGTATCATCAAACTTATTTGTGGTGAGGATTTAAACTATACAGGTCTCTTCAGGAAAGATAATCAGTTAAAAATATCTTACGTTTCACAAGACACATCTCATCTCCAAGGTAATTTAGCAGACTATGCGGCAGACACCGGGATTGATGAGAGCTTATTTAAATCGATTCTAAGAAAACTGGATTTCTCCAGAGTTCAATTCGAGAAGGATATGACGGATTTTAGCGGAGGGCAAAAGAAGAAGGTTCTTTTTGTAGAGCATGATAAGGAATTTTGTGATCGTGTAGCTACACAAATCATCACACTTTAGCGAGTAACTAAACGCTTAGGTGAATTACACAAGAATCCAGTATACACCGCGAATTCAATAATCGCGTATATACTGGATTCTTTCAATTTATAGGTTCAATTTTATTAAATTAAGAGGTAATGTTGATCAATCCGGGTCAATGCTTAGAATGCGACAGGCAACGAGTCTAACCCTTGAGAACTTAATGTGAAGTTCCATTGGACGTCTTCACGAGGGATGTTAAGTCGCAAGTTAGGCAAGCGATTCAGCAAGGTGGTGAACGCAATGTCGGCTTCCACACGAGCTAAGGGTGCACCAAGACACATGTGAATCCCATGCCCAAAGGCAAGATGACGATTGATTTTCCGAGTGACATCTAATTCCTCAGATTGTGAGAACTGGTTCTCGTCACGGTTCGCTGACTTTAAGACGGGAATGACGATTTCGCCTTTTTTGATCAATTGACCACCTAATTCAATATCTGTGGTAGCAAACCGTGGTCCTGCAATTGTAGACGGTCCATTGAAACGAAGAAGTTCTTCGATGGCCGAAGGAACCAAGCTAAGGTCGGATTTAAGCTTGTCCAATTGTTCGGGATGATCCAATAACATCATACTTCCCGTGGCGATCAGATTCGAGGTCGTTTCGTGACCAGCGAAGATCAATAGCGTAATCATCGAGACCAGTTCATCTATACTAAGACGGTCGCCTTCTTCTTCAATAGCGATCAACTGGCTGATCAAGTCATCGGCAGGATCCTTACGTTTGTTTTCCACTAGCTGTGCGGTGTATTCACCAAAGGCATGAAGGCTCTCCTCGACTTCCGGTTCTTTTCTTCCAAGACCCAATCCGTGAGCAAGTGTCCCTGACCAAATGTGGATCTGAGAACGGTCAGCTTGTGGTACTCCTAGCATTTCACAAATAACGTTGATGGGTAATGGGTAAGCATAGTCTTTTACAAGGTCCATCTGGCCTTGATCTTGTACCTGATCGAGTAATTCATCGGCAATTTCCTGTATACGTGACGTGGGCGCAAGCTCTCCATATATCGTGGAGTAAATGCTTTAGATACGAGAACACGTAACCGGCGATGATCAGGTTCATCAACAAAGAGCATCGATTTCCCAGTGAAGAACGTAGGAGGTGCGGTTGGATCATCACCAGCTAAGCCCTCTCTGTAGTCATTGCTACCTCCGATAGAGGAAGGGTCGACTGTAAACTGAACATGGTCCTTAAGTACTTGCATAGATTCTTCCATACGTGTAACCATCCAAGCTTGGACATTCGGACCACCCATTGGAAAAGGAATTGGGCTAACTGCGTTCATTGCCCGCATTTTGGCGAATACCGCAAACGGATTTTCATTGCTTTCACCGCTAAATAGATTGAGTGCCTCCGGAACAATTTGATCGGGTGATTTCATGTGATCATACTTTCTAGCAAATGTGTTAGTAGGAAATAGCCTCGTCTCAAGAAAAATAGGGTAATGTGAGAATGAAAATTAAGGTGTTCAGTAATTCAACATATTTTAATAATTGATGTCAAATTATACTATAATTTTTAAGTCTCATGGTATTTTTGACACATTCAATTGAATTCTCAAGTTTTTAGGTGATACAAATACCAGCCCCTATCAAAGGTCACTTTGATAGGGGCTGGATGTATGTATACACCGATGTGATCATACAAAATGTCCACACGATTATATGGCTTATACATATTATGTGAATCAGGATGTTCAATATTTGTGACCAGTTTCTTTAATTTTTGAAAATTTCCATTGGTGCTCGAGAGAGTGGAATAGTATCACTACATTATTTTGACAAAGGGGGATCGGATATATGACGGTTTTATCAACAGGCCCTATCGAGAATAGTATTGTCAATGGTGTTAGGCCTACTCAGTTCATTGTAGTAAAAATAGATAATCGGGATATGGTGAATCCTTCTTCGGTCATGATTCAAGGTTATTATTTAAATGGGATAAGAACGATATATGTGCTTGAAGCTATAAGTGTGAATTCAAATGAAGTAATTACAAAAGAATATCTTGCTGATTTTAATTCATTTGAATTTGTTTTTACCACTGAGAGTGTTGTTGAAGATGAGACTCAAATTTCAGTATGGGGCAAAAATTCAATGGGTCAGCTAGTAACAGCGCATCGTATTATATCTTCCGAGTTGCTTGTAGCAAGAGGTGCAGGTGCTACTGGTGCTACTGGTGCTACCGGTGCAACAGGTATGAGGGGAGTTACAGGTGCGATGGGTGCTACTGGTCCACCTTGGGCTACGGGAGCAACTGGAGCAACCGGTGCAACTGGCGTAACTGGTGCTATCGGGGTTACTGGTGCAACTGGTGCAACTGGGGTAACTGGCGTGACAGGCGTTACGGGTGTAACTGGTGCAACTGGAGTTACGGGTGCTACTGGAGTTACAGGAGCAACAGGTCTTACGGGTGTAACGGGTGCAACTGGGGTAACAGGTGCAACTGGAGTTACCGGCGCTAGTGGTGCTACCGGAGCAACTGGAGTTACAGGCGCAACTGGTGTTACTGGAATTACCGGAGAAACTGGAGTTACGGGTATGACTGGTGCAATTGGAGAAACAGGTGCGACTGGAGCAACTGGAGTTACTGGAGTTACCGGAGAAACTGGTGCTACCGGAGCAACTGGGGTTACAGGTGCTACTGGAGTTACAGGTGCAACTGGGGCTACTGGTGTAACTGGTGCAACAGGTGGTTCTGGTGTTACTGGAGCAACTGGAGTTACTGGCGCAACTGGCGCAACTGGCGCAACTGGGGTTACCGGTGCGACTGGAGGTACGGGTGTAACGGGTGTAACTGGTGTGACTGGTGCTACCGGAGTTACAGGTGCAACTGGGCTTACTGGCGTGACTGGAGTTACGGGTGTTACCGGTGCGACTGGAGGTACGGGTGTTACCGGTGCGACTGGAGGTACGGGTGTAACTGGTGTAACTGGTGTGACTGGTGTGACTGGTGTTACCGGTGAAACAGGAGCAACTGGTGTTACCGGAGTTACTGGAGCTACCGGTGTAACTGGCGCAACTGGAGTTACGGGTGCAACCGGTGTGACTGGTGCGACTGGGGTAACTGGTGCAACTGGAGTTACGGGTGCAACTGGGGTAACAGGTGCAACTGGGGTTACCGGAGAAACTGGAGCTACAGGTGTTACTGGAGTTACCGGAGCAACAGGTCTTACGGGTTTAACGGGTGCAACTGGAGTTACCGGCGCTAGTGGTGCTACCGGAGAAATTGGAGCTACAGGTGTTACTGGAGTTACGGGTGCAACCGGTGTGACTGGTGCGACTGGAGTAACTGGTGCAACTGGAGTTACGGGTGCAACTGGTGTTACAGGTGTAACTGGTGCTACTGGTGCAACTGGCGCTACCGGTGTAACTGGCGCAACCGGTGCGACTGGGGTAACTGGTGCTACCGGAGTTACTGGTGCAACTGGTGTTACAGGTGTAACTGGGGTTACGGGTATGACTGGTGCTACCGGTGCTACGGGTGTAACTGGAGTTACAGGAGCTACTGGAGATACTGGAGTTACCGGTGTGACTGGTGCTACAGGTGTGACTGGAGTTACGGGTGCAACTGGGGTAACAGGTGCAACTGGGGTAACAGGTGCAACTGGGGTAACAGGTGCAACTGGTGCTACCGGAGAAACTGGAGCTACCGGAGAAACTGGAGCTACAGGTATTACTGGAGTTACCGGAGCAACAGGTCTTACGGGTTTAACGGGTGTAACTGGGGTAACAGGTGCAACTGGTGTTACTGGAATTACCGGAGAAACTGGAGTTACGGGTATGACTGGTGCTACCGGAGTTACGGGTGCGACTGGAGTTACCGGAGCTACGGGTGCTACCGGAGTTACTGGCGCAGCTGGGGTTACTGGTGAGACTGGAGCAACCGGAGTTACCGGTGCAATTGGAGCAACAGGTGAGACTGGAGCAACTGGAGTTACCGGTGCAATTGGAGCAACAGGTGAGACTGGAGCAACTGGAGTTACCGGTGCAATTGGAGCAACAGGTGAGACTGGAGCAACTGGAGTTACTGGAGTTACCGGAGAAACTGGTGCTAACGGAGCAACTGGGGTTACAGGTGCTACTGGAGTTACAGGTGCTACTGGAGTTACAGGTGCAACTGGGGCTACTGGTGTAACTGGTGCAACAGGTGGTTCTGGTGTTACTGGAGCAACTGGAGTTACAGGAGTTACTGGCGCAACTGGGGTTGCCGGTGCGACTGGAGGTACGGGTGTAACTGGTGTGACTGGTGCTACCGGAGTTACAGGTGCAACTGGGCTTACTGGCGTGACTGGAGTTACGGGTGTTACCGGTGCGACTGGAGGTACGGGTGTGACTGGTGTGACTGGTGTGACTGGTGCTACTGGTGCTACCGGAGTTACAGGTGCAACTGGGCTTACCGGCGTGACTGGTGTTACGGGTGTTACGGGTGTTACGGGTGCTACTGGAGTTACGGGTGTAACTGGGGTTACCGGTGTGACTGGTGCTACAGGTGTGACTGGAGCAATTGGTGCTACCGGAGTTACGGGTGCGACTGGTGCAACAGGAGTTACAGGAGTTACAGGAGTTACTGGAGTTACTGGTGCTACCGGTGCAATTGGAGCAACAGGTGCTACTGGAGTTACTGGTGCAACAGGAGTTACCGGAGTAACTGGGGTTACGGGTATGACTGGTGCTACCGGAGCTACGGGTGTAACTGGTGCTACAGGAGTAACTGGGGTTACTGGAGTAACTGGAGTTACGGGTGCAACTGGGGTTACAGGTGTTACTGGAGTTACAGGTGCAACTGGAGTTACGGGCGCAAGTGGAGTTACAGGAGCAACAGGTCTTACGGGTGTAACGGGTGCAACTGGTGCTACTGGCCCTTTCCAACAATTTCAGGGATCTGTGAATGCACCCAATACAACAGGGAGCTCAGCAATCCCGATAACTGCTACTGCGACAACATTAAAAACCATTACAATTACTTCAGTTCCGGCAGGAAGCCGCATTTGGCTAACTGGAATCGTTGGCTGGCAATCTACAGCAGGTACTACAGCACTCCAATTACAAATACTCCGCGGGGCTACTATTATCTTTAGCATTAATCAGCATTCAACCGGAAATAGCACGTTTACATCAACGAGCGTTAATCATGTGGATTTAACTCCTGGAACCGGCAATGTTACGTATTCGTTAACCGCACTAACTACTGTTGGTACAGCGACTGCTGTCGGAGGAATTACCTTTACAGGGGCTTTAATACAGCCTTAGGTGAAAGTGATAATATGGAAGATCCTAAACGTCTGTTATACGAGAACGGAAGAATGGACATAAGAAAAAATTCATATATTCATAAAAGCCCGACAAACAATTTCGTTTGTTGGGTTCTTATCTGTTTTTTGTTTATACGTATATATTAGTAAACTAAATTACAGCGATTCACTGAATCGTAATTAAGCCTATAATTCGCTATACTAGATTAAAAATGAAGTCCGTTAACAAAACAGAGTTAAGAGAAGAATAAAAAAACCTAACCGATATACGTCAAGTTAGTTATGATCAAATACAAATTTTAAGCCATTTTGAAAATCCGACAGAAAATAATTGTATGAAAATATTCCTAAAAGAAGATATCATAAACAAGTTAGGAATAGCTACAAACTCAGATTAGGAGTGATATTTTTTTGCAGACAAAGATCAGTCTAGAAGGCGAATGGAAGTTACAATTGGATAAGGAGAAACAGGGAAGGGTGCTGCCTTATTCGGATGTCATTACATTGCCAGGCACAACATCGTATGCCCGTAAGGGTGCGAAGAATGAGGAAATTTTAGTCGGAGCCCTGACGGATGAATATCATTTTGAAGGACAGGCCTGGTATTCAAAAGAAATCGTAATTCCGGACGAGCTCGTCGGAAAGTCATGTTTTCTATATTTGGAACGGACACGGCTAACAACGCTCTGGCTGGACGATCAGGAGATTGGTAGTCGGGATAGTCTGAATACCCCTCATATTTATGAATTGACCGGTCAGCTTCGAGCAGGCAAGCAGACGATCACAGTGCGGGTCAATAATACCGATTATCCTACCAAAGGTGGACATTTAACTTCGCCGGATACCCAGACCAACTGGAACGGAATTACTGGCCGCATCGAGCTGCAATTCTATGGGGAATCCTATTTCAGTGGGATCCGGCTCGATTCCGAAATGTCAACAAAGACGGTCACCATTACAGCATCTCTGAAAGGCACGGTTGAAGGCACAGCTTCTGTAACAGCAGCAAGTTTTAACGGCCTAACAACACACAACGTACCGGAGCAGAGATTTGCAATATCACCAGGCGAATTTTCTATCGTTTACGAATTAGGGATGGACGCATTGCTCTGGAGTGAAGCTACACCTCATCTATACAACATAAGTGTCAATTTGCAAGACAAAGATGGTGCAGTAATCGACCAACACGAACTGAACTTCGGATTAAGGGCATTCAAAACGGACGGAGACAAATTCACGATCAACGGAGAGAAGACTTTCCTTCGTGGTAAACATGACGGTCTCATTTTCCCATTGACTGGGTATGCGCCAACTGACGTAGAGGAATGGTTAAGAATTCTGGGGATTTCGATGTCTTACGGCATCAATCATTACCGTTTCCACACATGCTGCCCGCCTGAAGCCGCCTTTACCGCTGCGGATATGCTCGGTATTTACATGGAGCCGGAGTTGCCTTTCTGGGGTACCATGACGGAAGCAACAGACGAGGGTCATAATCAGGCGGAACAGGATTATCTGATCAGCGAGGGATATGCTATTCTCCAGGCGTTCGGCAATCATCCGTCCTTCGTGATGATGTCTCTAGGCAACGAGTTATGGGGTAGTAGAACCAAGATTGATTCTATTCTGAAAGACTATAAAACCTTCGACAGTAGACATCTGTACACACAGGGTTCCAACAACCATCAATTTGTACCTGAAATTCTGGAGAATGATGATTTCTTTAGCGGAGTTCGCTTTTCAAAAGACCGCTTATTCAGAGGTTCCTATGCTATGTGCGATGCTCCTTTAGGACATGTCCAGACAGATCTGCCCGGGACAATGAAGGACTATGATGATCAGTTCGTTCCACCGGCTCTAGTGAATAGTGAAACCGCTGCATTGGAGGTTGGAGGCACGATCCAGATTCAGTATGGAACCGAAGCTAAGACGGTTCAGCTGGGCGATACGTCTGAGGAATGGATTCCACGGATTCCAGTTGTTTCTCATGAGATCGGTCAATATGCGACCTACCCAGATTATAATGAAATCGAGAAATACACAGGTCCGCTTCAAGCTGAAAATTTCAAAATTTTCCATGAACGCCTGGAGAGTAAGGGGCTAGGTCATCTCGCTTCCAAATACTTTGAGTGCTCAGGGCAGCTAGCTGTGGCCTGCTATAAAGAGGAACTGGAAGCCGCATTCCGCACTCGGAGACTTGCTGGTTTCCAACTACTAGATCTTCAGGATTTCAGTGGTCAAGGAACAGCGCTAGTCGGTATTCTCGATGCCTTTATGGATTCAAAGGGAATGATTACGCCAGATGAATGGCGTACATTCTGTAGTGATGCTGTCCTGATGGCGAGATTTCCTAAGTACAATTACTTCTCTAAGGAACAGTTCAATGCCAACGTCGAGTTGTGCTGGTATCGAAGTGGGACACCTGATACCCTTACACTTCAATGGGAACTACGTGAAGATGCAACAATACTTGCGGAAGGCAGAACAACAGCAGTGGTACCAGAAGCGGCGAATTACATTGATATCTGTCAGATAGCCGTTGATCTTCCTGTCGTTGAGCAGATGAGAAAAGTTGTATTCTCGTTATGGATCGATGGCATGGATGTCCGCAAGACTTACGATATTTGGGTATATCCGGAGAAGAGTGGTAATGTTCTTGAAGGTATCCACGTATTCGAGGAGCTCTCCGATGAAGCAGTTGCACTATTGAATCAAGGTGAAAATGTGCTGCTTATGCCGAAACTGGAGTCTCTACATAACGCCGTCGAGGGCTTATATTGTACAGATTTCTGGTGCTACCCGATGTTCCGGTCCATATCCGAGAGCATGAATCGACCGGTCCCTGTTGGCACCATGGGTCTTCTGATTGACAACAGTCACCCTGTATTCCGTGATTTCCCTTGCGAAGAACATTCTACCTACCCATGGTGGAGTATCGTTCAGCACTCGAAGTCCATCATTTTGGATGGAACGGACCGGGAATGGAGCCCGATCGTACAGACGATAGATAATTTTGAACGCAATCATAAACTCGGTTTTCTATTTGAGTGTGCAGTAGGTTCTGGCAATCTGATGGTATGTGCTCTAGATGCGAGCAAAGCAGGAGCCACACCAGAAGGAAAGCAGTTCCTGTCTAGTCTAGCGAGTTATATGACATCCGAGGAATTCAAGCCACAGTACAAAGCAACCGCCGCAGAGGTTCTTCACTTGATCAAATAAACGACCGCTACCTGCATAACTCCGACAGGAGTAAATAATATTACAATAAGCCTTGTTCACTCGGCATGATGTCGTAGATGAGCAAGGCTTATTTTCTTTTGAAAAATGATTGAGAAGAACGATTAACTCCGGTTGGGGTGCTGTGCTTAAAGTGAAGAATGAAGTCAATTGGTATATGGATCAAGGAAGAGGGAAATCTCGTTAATCTGGTTTTTCTACGTTATCTCGTTATAATGAGAAGAGCGATTACAGAGAGGAAGGAACTCATCATGAAGGTCATTGTCATTGGAGCCGGAATTGCTGGGGCTTCAACCGCATATCAATTAGCTAAGAAAGGAGTGGATGTCCTCATCGTCGATCGGAAAGATGAAGGACAAGCTACAGATGCAGCTGCCGGTATTATTTGTCCCTGGCTATCACAGCGCCGTAATAAAGCATGGTATCGCCTTGCCAAAGAAGGGGCGCATTATTATCCATTGCTAATTGAAGAACTAGAAAGAGAAGGGGAAACCGAAACAGGTTATGCCAGGGTCGGGGCGCTCAGCATTCATATGGATCCAGAGAAAATTCACAAAATGGAAGAGAGAGCTTTCAAACGTAAAGAAGAAGCGTTTGAAATAGGAGAGATTACACGGCTTGATGAACATAGAACCCGTGAGCTGTTCCCACTGCTAGCCGAAGGATATTCTTCTGTTCATATTAGCGGGGCTGCGCGTGTCGATGGCCGGGCGCTGCGTGATGCTTTGCTACGATCTGCACAAAGGAACGGGGCCGAGCTTATATATGGAGATGCTAAACTTGATTATCAATCGAACCGTGTTACTGGAATAACGGTGGGGACAAATCGCTATCTAGCCGATATGGTTATTGTTTCTGCAGGAGCTTGGGCCGGAGCGCTGTTACAACCTATAGGTATTGATTTCAAGGTGAGTTATCAGAAAGCTCAAATTATGCACTTGCAGGTCCCCGACGCTAAACAAAATACTAGCAACTGGCCTGTCGTTATGCCGCCTTCCGATCAATATTTGATCGGTTTTGAACATCAGAAAATCGTGATCGGGGCAACTCATGAAAATGATATTGAGGGTTACGATATGAGGATCACACCGGGTGGAATGCACGAAATTTTAAGCAAATGCCTTACATTCGCGCCTAATCTGGCAGAGAGTACGTTCCATGAAATAAGAGTGGGATTTCGCCCTTTTACAGCCGATTTCCTTCCCGTCATAGGGGCCATTCCAGATTGGGATGGACTTCTTGCAGTTAACGGTCTAGGAGCCTCTGGATTGACCATGGGCCCATATATCGGAGTCCAGTTGGCTAAGTTAGCACTAGGAATGACATTAGATATTGATCTAACGGATTATGACATTGGTAAAGCGATTAACTGAGATAAATGAAAACACCTTCTAAGAGATGTAACCATATCTTAAGATATGAGGACAACCTTGGAGGTGTTTTTTAATTGAAGTATGTGTCATTTTCTTTTATAAGAAAGCTGTAATGGAATTACCTGTATGCGAAAAGTGTTAGTGAATGAATAGGAATTTAAATGCTTCTATACCAAAATACAATCCAAACCCTATAAGCGATAGTCCTGATATTATAGAAATAGATTTCAGAACTCGAAGTGTCAGAAATTTACGAAACATACTTGACGCAGCGGCCATGGTTGCATCCCAAAGGAGAATGCCTAGCAAGATAGCCCCGCTGTATATTAAGAGCTGCTGCATCGGGAATTGACTGGCCGTCTTTGCCAGTATAGAACCAAAAATACCAAGCCAGAACAGAATAGTCAGTGGATTCAATAAAGACAACAGGAATCCTGAGATAAACGTCTTACTTAATGTTGTACCACTACTTCGCATATCAGCTACAGATGATATCTTCCCTGCATCTTTAATACTTTCAACACCTGTATATACCAACACAAAAAAACCGAAAAGCCATAGAAAGGCTTTTATAAATGGAGAGTCAAGTAGATGAATGACTCCAAAATACACTAGTAACATATAGATGACGTCGGCAATGATCGCACCCAGCCCGAGAACATAGGCATGCCAAAACCCACCTTGAATCCCTTTGTTTAGCTGTGCAGCATTGATAGGTCCAATGGGTGCGGAAAGTGATAATCCAAGAAAAATATAACTAAGAAATATACTAATCTTGCTCTTCCCCCTTTAACTAGTTATGTACATGCTATGTAATTATGTTATTCGGACAAACCTATTTTTACTACATGTTTTTGAAGTTGGGGGAGAGGAGAGAATACGCATACTGGCTGCTGTAAGGGGCAAAAAATTGTATCTGTAAGAATTAATATCCTGGCAACGTACAGTTAGACATAAAAGAAGCAAATTCACCTGGGAATCTGCTTCTTTACGTATGACGTTGATCTACTTTTCAGCTATTTACTTTTGAATGGCATGATGGAATGGGCATCTAGCTGTTGAAGTATCGTCGTCTCGTAGAAAGTACTGCTTATATTCAAGATTTCCCTGTGATCCATATTGCTTCAATTCAGGATGGGCTGGTGCGACGTCATATGCGGCCAATCGCTCACGAATTCGGGGAGCAATCATAGCTGATCTCTGAGGATTAGCGTTCCACAGATCCAACACCCAACGTGGTGTCAATGCTAGCATGAAATAAGGAAAACTTCGGCTCTGACGGTTGGTATGTGCAGGAGTGCCACAATAGACGAAATAGCGCTCTTCATCATAGCAGAACTCCCACATCGTCTGTTCAGGATCTTCTGGAATATCCACTGGCCATGGGGTGTTGTCTAAACTGCTAACTTGACTTAATAAGTTCCAGAACACGGCTTCATATTCCAAGACATTTCTTCTATAGTCCTCCGCTTCAAAAAAGACAACCAACGATGAGTAATCACCGACAGAATGCGATGATTGACCATACTCCGCAAGGATCTCCGCTAGCTTACGGCCCGAGGACTCGTGCCAAGGATTAGGTAGAAACCCATACCGGAGATGACCAAGAGCGAATGCTTGTGTGGCCGGAATACAGGGAAACCGTGCTTCCCTGTCACTCATCTTGGAAGCAAACAACCGGGAGGCATCCTTCTTCCAAGGTTCCAGCGGAAGCTCTTCAATCTCTAATTCCTTATATAGATGCAAACTAGGCATAAACAGACCTCCTTTTACATACAGCATATCGCCTAGAGGGAAAATGGTGACTGTTCGAATGCTTTTTTTTCTATCAGAAATATCATATTTTTGATATATTTAATCAAAATATTGGTAGTTTTCACTAAATAAATTCCATAATATTATATCTGTGATGCGAATCGAAGTCGTATCAGATAAGTGATAGCTAAATAATGGAAAAAATCACGGATGAGGAGCGAGCCATGATGGTTATATTACTACTATTAATTATTTATCTCACATTTATAGGTCTAGGATTGCCAGACGCTTTGCTTGGTAGCGCTTGGCCCATTATGCAGCACGATATAGGTGCCACAGCAGAAATGGCAGGGTACGTAGCGTTAATGATCTCATTATGTACGGTAATATCGAGTTTATTTGCTAGCCGATTGTTGCACAGATACGGTACAGGAAAAGTAACATTGGTCAGCATACTGTCTACGACGATTGCTTTGTTTGGATACTCTTTTTCAGATGATTTCATATTTCTAGTTCTTCTTGCTATTCCTTTGGGATTTGGTGCTGGTTCCGTGGATGCGGCATTGAGCAACTATGTAGCACTACATTTCAAAGCTAAGCATATGAGTTGGCTACATTGTTTTTGGGGAATTGGAGCAGTTACGGGTCCAATGGTAATGTCATTTTGGCTGAATCATGAGAACAACTGGCGTACGGGATACACTACGGTAGGGATAATTTTATTTACTATAGCCGTGATATTATTGGTGTCGTTATCTTTATGGAAGATCTTCGAGAAGAGAAAAGTAGAAGAAGGAAGCAGCGAAAGGAAACTGGTCAGCAACCGGGAGGCTTTACGGATTCCAGGTGTGAAAATATCCATGGTTACTATGCTCTGTTACAATGGTTCCGAAACAGCCGTTGGTCTATGGATGGCATCCTTTTTTATAGGGAGTAAAGGAGTTTCTCCGAGTACAGCAGCAGCTTTAACCTCCCTATTCTTTATCGGAATCATCATTGGTCGAATTATATCTGGATTTCTCTCCACTAACGTATCTAGTAAAAATCTAATAAGATATGGCGCAATTGTGGGCTGTATTGGACTATTTATTCTTGTTTTGCCTGTCCCTTATTGGATAGCAGCGGGAGCCCTATTTATGATGGGGTTAGGAGGAGCACCAATCTTTCCAAGTATTGTTCATGCAACACCGGAACGTTTTGGAGAGAAGGCTTCCCCAAGCATCATTGGCCTTGAAATGGCAAGTGCTTATGTTGGTTCAACACTGATCCCATTAGCCATGGGTATTATTGCAAGTCAATTTGGAATGTCCATGGTACCTATTATTTTGCTCATCCTATTTAGTATGATGTTGGTATCTTCTGAGATGGTTAATGTCGTCTTAAGACGTAAGGTTGGATAAAACACCTACCTAATATTCTTTCAGATTTGATGCTCTTATAATGGAAGATGTCAAGCCGACAATATAACATTTAAAGGTGGTGTCCTATGCTTCAGGTGACAGATGGGCTGTTAAGAACCTATGATCTTCAACAAGGATGAATCAATCACTGGAATGAATGACTCTGTTCATCAATTACTTGGGGGAAAGAAGATATTTAATGATAGAGTTATTAGCCTTAAGGACAATGAGAATGCAGCGGTGTTCTACGATTTAATAATAGAGTTTAACGGTAAGACTGTCGCTAGATTATTTACTATTGAGAATTGGGCGCTCATTGATGCGAACTGGCTTATTGTAAGTGAAATTCAACAACGAATAATTTAAAAATTTACTTACTAACACGAAGAAGGAAAAGCCGTTCTCGTGCTAAGCTTTCATTTCACATCGATATAATAAATACAAAAAAACTTATTATTACGCTTAGTAATAATAAGTTTTTTTATGATATTGGTAGATAGTGGGGAGTGCTATGATATAACATGCTTAAGTTTTTATAAATCCCCCAGATTTCCTACTTTGTATAGATCGAGAACAAAATGTGGACCCTTTGCCGATCTGAGCTCTTTATTTGCTCCTTACAAGGTGCTGAATACGATATTGCGTAGCTTGCGTGTAATCGACATCGTGCCGGCATCTTTTTTCTGGATCATAAATAGAAAAGTTAGACCCTCTTGAGGACAGTTGCTGAAGTATGCGCCAAGCCATCCGTCCCAGCCGTATTCACCTTGGCCACCGATAAATCCGGCTTTCTCGGTGTCTTTCATAATGCGCATCTGGTTGCCGTAGCTATGACCAGACAATGAGTGGTTTGTATCGAAGCCTTTTTGCTGCGAAGTGGTTAAAGCAGCCGACGTCATATATTTAACTGTTCTGGGCTTCAACAACTCCACACCGTTCAAGCTACCTTGATTCATCAGCATCGTCGTAAATTTAGCGATATCGTCAATCGTGGACGCAAGGCCTGCCCCGCCAGACTCAAATGCCGGATCCCGATCCATCTGATGACCGATACCAAGATGGCTCTCCGCGTACAGATTCAAGCCACCTTCGCCGTCATCTTGATAGGTTTTAGCAAGGCGCTGTCTCTTTTCTTCAGGGAGCCAGAAACCGGTATCCTTCATTTGCAGCGGCTCGAATATTTCTTTTTCCAAGAATTTGCCGTACCGCATGCCGCTAACCGTTTCCACAATTGCGCCAAGAACATCTGCCGATGTTCCATATTGCCAGGTTGATCCAGGATCGAACGAAAGGGGACCTTGGCCCAGTCGGTTTGCGAATTCCATGGTGCTCATTGGGGTTTCACTATACAAACGGTTACCTAATTCTTGGAATAATGCATCCGTATGCTGCCCGGCTTTGTCGGTTCCGCCGTATGCCAATCCCGATGTCATGTTCAACAAGTCCTGAATGTTGACCTCCCGGTTGATAGGCATCAGTGCACCATTTTTCTCGACCAGCTGGTTTTTGAAACCCGGAATATAGCGGTTAACAGGATCGAACAAATCGATATCGCCTCGCTCGAGTAGCATCATGATGGATGTGGCAGTAACCGGTTTAGTCATCGAGTATAAACGAAAAATCGAATCTCTTGCCATTGGACGTCCCGACTCGAGGTCTGCGAAGCCATCTTCATGGTAATAAACTTCGTTGCCATCTTTGATCACCATGAAGTTCGCACCAGCGATTTCCTTATTGTCGATACTTGCTTTCAACGTTTTTCTCAATTGGTTAGTTATGTTCTGATCCAGCATGTCTCATATTGCTCCTTCTCTAGATAAGTTTCTTATATTAGAACGGATATTAACAATTCACTAGAGATAATAGTAAACACATTTCGAGCGGTTGTATAGATATTCAGATAACAAATATAGATAAGGTTATTATGTCATCAATTAAACGTTACTTTATGAATGTGAGGAACTTTCGTGTTAAAGATTAAATGGAATGTGCAGATGAAAATATTAGCGGGATATCTTATTGTGATATTTTTCCTGATTAGTTCAATTGGGTTGATACATTATAGAATCTCCTCTATGCAAGCTGAGATCAAAACGATAACCGAACATGATCGGGATATCTCCGACCTGACGAACAAACTCGAAGCGCATGTTATTAATATGGAAACAGGACAACGTGGGTTTGTCATTACTGGCAATTGTACCTTCTCAGGCAAACGGATGTATCGCGGTCTGTATAAGAATTGTAAGGGCTTAGTACATGCCGATGTAAACGGAGCAGCCAATATTATGCGAAAAGTATTCCCAAACGTATCCGCCAAAGGAGCGAATGGGATAGAGGGGTTGGATGGTAACCAGACCATCAACGTGTCAACTCCACTGGTGTTAAGCATCCTGAATTAAGTTGGATGATACATCAGAAACCCCCACTTCAGCCAAAGCGACAGCGTTGGTAAGTGGCGGGAGTATTCATGTCTAGATAATGCTAGAGATACGACTTGAAAATGAAGGTTTAATCTCTTGGATATAAATTATAATGAATGTGGATTTAAAAGCTGGCCTGCGTTCCATTAGCGGTGCCCTTAACATTGATGAAGCATGTAATTATCTAATGCAATAATAGACAGGAGTGCGGTAAAATGCAGTACACAAATCCCGTAATACCGGGCTTTCATCCAGATCCAAGTATTTGTCGCGTCGGCGATGATTACTATTTGGTTACGAGCACATTTGAATATTTCCCTGGAGTACCTATTTTTCATAGTAAGGATCTTGTGAACTGGCGTCAGATCGGACATTGTCTCACGACAGAGGAGCAGCTACCTTTAGCTAATTCATGGAGTTCCGGAGGAATCTTTGCTCCAACTATTCGTTATCATAATGAATGGTTCTATATGGTGACAACCAACGTGAGTGGCGTCGGGAATTTCTACGTCAAAACGAAGAATCCAGCTGATGCGTGGTCCAATCCGATACTTGTAGCTCAGAAAGGAATTGACCCATCGCTTACATTTGATGATGACGGCCGCGTATACTTTCAGTCTTCCACTACCGGCGAACAGGGGGATGGCATTTATCAATGTGAAATCGATATTGAAACCGGAACTATGCTGACAGAGAGCCGACTGTTATGGAAAGGCAGTGGTGGAGCTTATCCAGAAGCCCCTCATGTGTACAAAATAAATGGTTATTATTATTTAATGGTCGCTGAAGGTGGGACTGAATATGGACATATGGAGACAATCGCTAGAAGCAGTCACCCATTTGGGCCCTATGAAGCGAATTCAAATAATCCTATCCTCTCGAATAGAAGTATGGAAAGTAGCATTCATGCAACTGGTCATGCAGATTTGATCGAGACTCAGGACGGCAGCTGGTGGGCTGTTTGCCTGGGAATACGACCGGCCTCTTATCCGATGGCTCATCATTTGGGGCGGGAGGTATATCTTGCACCAGTAAGCTGGACATCGGATGGTTGGCCGGTAATCGGCAATGACACGCATATCGAAACAGTCATGGAGTCTCCGAATCTACCCGAGGTCCAGTGGCCTGAGAAGTCGATCAGAGACGACTTTGACAGTTCAAGTCTTGGCTTAGATTGGACCTTTTTACGAAATCCAGTGAAGGAAAGCTGGTCATTACAGGACCAACCGGGATATCTAGTACTGCATGGACAACAGACTTCTTTGAATGAAATCGGTTCTCCTTCTTTTGTGGGCAGACGTCTGTGTCACTTCACTTGTAAGATAGAAGCGATGATAGAATTTGAACCGCATCATGATGGGGACGAAGCGGGATTAACCGTTTATATGAACGAAAAACATCATTATGATCTTGCTGTAAGGTCAGTAGAAGGACACAAAATGATCGTCTTTCGAAGAACTGTTGGTTCCTTGAAAGTAGAAGAAATGCATGAATGTCCAGAGGGGCCTATTGTGCTTCAAATTCAAGCACTCCGAGATAAGTTTATAGCTTCAATCCGCACACCAGATATCGAACCAATTGAAATAGGTTGGGGGGAAACGCATTTTCTTAGCACAGAAATGGCAGGGGGCTTTACTGGAGTATTTGTTGCTATGTATGCGACCTCTGAAACGGGACAATCTGCTCCTGCGTGTTTTGATTGGTTCGATTATGAGCCGTTGAAGGGATGAGGAAAGAAATAAGAATCTAGTGGTTAGGCAGCGGCTCAATAGAGCCAGCTGCTATTTTTTTTGAAAAAGGGGGGACTAATCAACATTTATTCTCTATTTCTAAAAGATTTAGGAGACATGCCGTACGTTTTTTTGAATTGGCGCGTGAGGTAGTTGCTGTCGTTAAATCCGCTCTGATATGAGATTTCTGTAATTGAAAGATTCGTTTGTTGTAACAATGTGCATGCTCGTTCTAAGCGAAGACGTTGCAGGTAAGCGATCGGCGTAGTCAGATAATAAGCTCGGAATAATCGATTTAAGTGTCTAACTGAAATATCTGATTTGGTCGCAATTTCTTCTAGAGAAACTTGCTCAAGATAGTGATCCTCAATGTAAGAAATCGCATTGGCTAGGTGCATTAGACTGGCATCGATTCCCTTTTCCTGATGGTCATATTGTCTTGATAAATACACAACAAGTTCCATGAATCGGGAAGCGAGCATGGTTTTATAGCCGTGAAGTTTCTCTTCGTATTCCTTAATCATGATCGAAATAAGAGAGGAGACGTACTCCAAGCTAACAATCGATATGTTAAGTTTACTTTTATATGAATTAATATTTCGGTAAAACGGTTCCAAAATAAATAGGGCTTGAAAACCATTCAACGTTCGCAGATCAGATCCGGCTGAATTGAGCATTTCAGGTTTAAACATAATATTGCATATTTTGAAGTCATACGGGGCCTTATAGGCGTGTGAAGTCCCGCTGTTAATGACAAACACATTTCCTTTTTTAATAAATGACTCTTGCGTGTTGACGACATGGGTAGCATGTCCATTCAGTACGATGACCAACTCTGAGAAATCCACATGATTATGAAGTGAGATTTCTTCCTCATGCCCTCCATACTGAATGAAAAAGGGGAAATGCTCATCCCTCGTAAACCAGTTCATATATACATTACTCAATCGATTCCCACCTATAAATAATTTTTAATGTCTATATCATGCTATTTGATGACCTAAAAATCAAGGTTATCCGCCAAATTAATAGATAAAATAAAAAAGGTAACAGGGTAACATCAAATGGTTAGGATGCCCTTCACAGACCAGTACGAAAGTCATAATTGATAAAAATAAGGGGGAAAGATGAGATGATTACAATCTTATCCAAAAAAATTGGAATACTGGCTCTGACTAGTGCACTGCTAATTACGGCAGGTTGTAGCAGTTCGGGTAACGATTCCGCTAGTACCAAATCGGGTAACAACGCAGACGATACAAGTCCAATTACGTTTTCCTTCTTTGGCGCTGACGCAAGTCCCAACTGGAATAAGATGCAAGATGATGTTGGTAAAGAAATTACCGCCAAAACCGGGGTTACACTTGATGCAGAATTTGATGTAGGTAGCGGGGGAGGACAAACCAAAATCGCTTTGATGGCAGCCAGCGGTCAATACCCAGATATCGTATACGCCAAGGGCGAACTCAACAAACTAGTTGATACCGGAGCGGTTATTGATCTGACAGACCTGATCGATAAGTACGCTCCCAATATTAAAAAAGTTATGAATAGTAACATGAATCGTATGAAATACAGCAATGAGGACCCAGCAATCTACTCCATTCCAACCAACGGTGGTGTAGACCAGCAGGCATTTGATGTAACGAACGGTTTTCAGGTCCAGCTCCGGGTATTAAAAGAACTGGGTTATCCAGAGATTAAAACGGTAGAAGATTTTGAAAGCGTACTCAAAGAGTATGTGACTAAACATCCGACAACGGACGGACAGCCGACCATCCCACTTATAGTGAACGCCGATGACTGGAAGATTATGATTACGGTAACCAATCAAGGAGATATCACAACAGGTGGAACAAATGATGGCGAATATCATGTGGATCCCGAAACTTATGAAGCGATACTTCACTACAAACGTCCCGAAGAAAAAGATTACTTCCGCTGGTTAAATCATATGTTTAACACGGGTCTGCTTGACAAAGAATCTTTTGTTCAAAAAGAAGATCAGTATAAAGCGAAAATCGCTAGTGGACGCGTACTGGGTCTCACCTCTGTGGAGTGGGAATACCAAGACGCTGAGAATGCTTTGAAATCTGAAGGCAAAGACGAGTACACTTATGGGCACTTCCCAGTGACATTAAATGAACAGTATAAAGATCACTCATTACAATCCGTGGGTGTTGATGCGTATGGTATTAGTATTACAACAGCTTGTAAAGATCCGGTCCGCGCGATCAAGTTCATCGACTGGTTATCCTCTGAAGAGGGTCAAGTACTGAGATCATGGGGAATGCAAGACAAACAATATAAAGTTGAGAATGGAAAGCGTATTATACCTGACGACATACTTAACCAAAAAGTAAATGATGCGTCTAGTTTCACGAAGCAAACGGGTATTGGTCTATATTCCATTTTTGGAGTCCAATATGGGGATGGCGTTAAAGATTCCACAGATAATTATTATACAACCAACTTCCCAGAACAAATTGTCGCTAGTTACTCTAGTGCGGAGAAGGAAACCTTAAAAGCTTATAACGCGACAACATGGAAAGATCTGTTTCCTGGTGCAGAAGAATTCCCTGTCAAAGAGTGGGGCGCATTATACAATATGCAGTCACCAACCGAGGGCGACTATCCAGTCATTTATCAGAAAACACAAGATATTGTCCGCAAACGGATTCCTGAAGCTATTATGGCAAAAGCAGCTGATTTCGATAAAATATATGATGATTTCATTGATGAGTTAAACAAAGCTGGAGCAGAAAAAATGGAAAGTGAATATTCCGAATTGGTCAAAGCCAGAGTATTGCTCTTCACCGGTAAGGAAGTTAAGTAATAACAAAATAGATTAGTATGTAAGAGTTCCGACAACTGATAAAAATATTTAAGTCGGCTTATATTTGATCCAGTAAGAGAAGAAGCTCAGAGCAAAAGCTCTGAGCATTCTTTCAATTCATACAGATACTATTTCGTGTTTGTAAATCCACCATCAATACGAATAACTTCGCCATTAATATATTGTGCTTTTGAAGTTAATAAGAATGTAACCAGTTCAGCTACTTCTTCTGATGTACCTAATCGTTTTTGAGGAATACCGCTAGTTGCATTGGCCTTCATGTCTGGATTCGCTTCATAAAAGGCTTTAACCATTGGGGTTTCAGTAGGGCCTGGAGCAATGGCATTGACACGTAAACCATCCTTACCATATTCAGCTACTAAACTTTTGGTTAAACCAACAATACCATGTTTTGTAGTAGAATAAGTCACAACGGAATCTTGTCCAATTACACCAGCACTTGAAGAAGTATTAACAATTGAACCTCCTCCATTCTTTAACATGACTTCCGCAACATAACGAATACCATATAATGAACCTAATAAGTTGATTCCAACAATTTGATTGATTTCTTCAATAGAAGAATCCAAGAAGTATGCCCCACTTCCAGAAATTCCAGCATTGTTAAAGAAATAATCAATTTTCCCAAAGCGTTCAACAGTTCGTTCAACATAATTTTTGACTTCATCAGATTTGGAAACATCAGCTTTGACGAAAATAGAATCAACTCCTATTTTCTTCACCATTTCTACTGTTTCATTTCCGCCTTTTTCGCTAACATCTACTACAACGATGTCAACACCTTCTTTAGCTAAACGTACTGCTGTTGCTTGTCCCAAGCCACTACCAGCACCAGTAATAATCGCAACTTTATTCATTTATAAGACTCCTTTGTATTGAAGTATAATTTAAGTTCTTACTATTAAATTATATGACTTTGTAAAGTGAAAATAAAATTAGGCATTAACCAAAAAAATAAAAATGGTGTATTATTCCATTAAAATTTAGTAAGATAACTATTAATGCAGAGGTTTAAAATAACTACGTGTTATTATTTGGTTGATAATATACGTGCTCCTTATATTCACTTAATTGGTATCCTTATGAGTGGATTACATATTATTGAAACACTTAACGTCTGTAGATATAAATAATGAAAAAGAGGTGTTGTTTTGAAGAAATTTATATTGGGACTAAGTTGCGGTTTACTTTTTGCCGGTTCATCGATTGCTTTTGCTTCGGATTCTATTCAAGCGTTATTATTTCCAGCAAGCTTTGAAATTAATGGTAGTAATATTGCATTGAATAATGAATACAAAGTTCTGAATGTAGATGGGCATGCTTATGTACCCATTCGCCTTATAGCTGAAAGTATGGGCGGAACCATCGACTATGATTCGGATTCACAAAAGATTATTGTCAAAAATAGAAACTTAGACTTAACGGATCCAGACTATAAAGGAATATCTGTTGGTAATTTAATATTGACTAAAGTGGGTAATAACACAAAAGTTACGGGTCAATTAAAAATGGAAGGTGTAGGGAATTCGAAAAATATAGTTGGAGCAAAATTATCTTTTTACAATGATACAAGTGAAAAAGTTGGGGAGGTTTCCATAAAAGGAAATGAGTTTGGAGTCGAATCCGAAACCTTTGTTGCTGAGGGTTCAGGGGATTTCAGAACGTATTCGACAGTCAACCTTCATATCGGGGCTGTAAATAATCGTATTATTCCTGAAGCTCCAACCATGCTTTACGAAAATAAGAAATACAATTTCACTCTTAAACTCCCTACAAGTTGGGAAGGGAATTATGAGGTAGTTGAAGGTACAAATATTATTAATTTTATTGACATAGCAAATAAAGAAGAAGTGGGAGTATTATTTACTATCCATATATGGACTAAAGATAAATGGAATACAGACGGGTTATTAGCTAAACAGAATATTCAAATATCTAAGATTGGAGAAAAGGACGATAACGTCTTCTTATTAAGCACTCCATCAGATGTGAATTATAGTGTAAATGATGAGAAGTTGAAGGCAGAATACGCTTCTATGTGGAACCACATAAATACTATAAAAACGACGTTTAAGATTAATAAGTAACTTAAACAGGTACTATTGGGTTTGATTCTATTTGGTAGCCTCATGAGTGGATTACATATTAACGAAATAAATACAATTCCAGGTGATGTTAAAGAGATTCGTCCTCTATGGATATGATGGAGGTACATATGGGGAATAGAAGAAGGTAAACCATTTCATGCGAGTGGGATTGGTGATAATAACAGCTTTTTAGTAGCAATAAAAACTGCTGAAGTTTCTAATATCAAATATATTGCCATTGGAAATCACATGGATGAAATCATGCCATCAGATACTTATGAATTATCTCTCGATGATGTAAAAGCTAATAGTGGCGATTATCATTTAAAAGAGGTTACTGATCATTATGTATTATTTGTTCTAGAGGAATATTCAGAGAATACATGGACGATCAGGGCTTTTGATAATGATGGCAATTTAATTGCCGACAAATTATTTACTGGAGACACAAGGTATATTCCTTTGAAATAAAGTGGAATAAATTATATTGTTGAGTAGGCTCTGGTAGCCTGCTCATTTTTTAGTTATGATTTTTTTAATGAAGTTTCGTAGCTTATTACATGTATATCGTTAAAGGAGGTCCATATAGTATGAAATCTCATACCTCTGAGCGTATTAAAGTCCCACCAGGATTCTGGGCTGGATTACATCAATTAGGAATTCAAGCCCATGACGTAGCTCGCAAAGCACAACTGCCGCTCACCGTTATTACTGGAGCAGTAGTCACTAACGCCCAATATTTAGCGATCTGGCAGGCCTATTCCGATCTCATAGGTGACACTGCTGAAGGAATCATCAAGCTTGTGACTGTATTTGAAACAGCACAGTATCCACCGACCGTTTTAGCAACTTACCACGCTCGAGACTACCGAGACGCTCTAACCCGAATGGCTCGGTACAAACAACTATGTCCCCCTGAAAGCTTACGTATCATCGAGAATGGTGAGAACTGTACAATCGAACTGGAATGGTTGGATTCCGAGCAATCTGGCCCGCCATTGTTGGTTGGTATTACGCTGGCATGTCTTCTGGAGCTTGGACGACGGGGCACAGGTCAACCTTTGACAGCCCGATTAGTTGAATTTACGCATTCCATGGGAGATGTACAAGCCCTTGAATCGTATTTCGGGTGCCGTATCCGGGTTGGTGCTGAGTGTAACCGATTAACTTTACATCGCAAAGATCTAGACCGTCCCTTTGTCTCGTACAACGAGGAGTTACTGGAGATTCTGACTCCCGTGTTAGACCAATCGTTGGATGAACAGCAACTCAGTCGCTCCAATACCGAGATGGTCAAATGGATTATGAAACGTAGCCTAACAGGAGGTCGTCCTGACATTCAGGCTGTCTCGAAGGAAATGGGTATGAGTGATCGCACCTTGCAGCGCCGACTTACTGACGAGAACACGAACTTCAAGCAACTGTTGGCACAAGCGAGACATGAGCAGGCACGAGAGTATTTGGCAGATCCCTCACTCGATATTAAAGAGGTGGCTTTCTTGATTGGATATGAAGACCAGAACTCATTCTATCGCGCATTCCGCCTGTGGGAGGGTGATACTCCAGCCAATTGGCGTGCTGAACATTTAGAAATGCCGACGGTTCAATAATAGAGAGTTCAACCTAACCCATTCTCTACCAAAAGATCGTATCTGATCTTTAGAAGATTTATCTTGTGGCGTGTTATACAAGAACATTGGCGTGATGTGCTAGTTACTGTACAATCTAAAGAAGGTAATATAATCACTATCCGGAATACAAGACTGTTTGACAATCGACCTGAATCAGCTTGCCGTGAATGACTAACGAATGAAAGAGGCGATTATTAAACTTATGGATATGGGATTAAACAATAAGACAGCTTTAGTGACAGGATCAACGAAAGGCATAGGTAAGGCCATTGCCATTGAACTTGCCAGAGAAGGTGTTCACGTACTCATTAACGGACGGAATCATGAAGAGGTAGAACGAACAGTAAATGAAATTAAGGCAGAATTCCCGGCAACCTCTCCGCAGAACGCTACAGCCGATATTGTGGATATTGAGCAAAGAGAGGCGCTATTTGAGAAGTACCCCCATGTTGATATTCTAGTAAATAATATGGGTATCTATGAAATTATGCAGTATGAGGATGTTGATGATGAGATATGGGAGAAATACTTCCGTACGAATGTTCTTGCTGCAAATGGATTATCTAAATTTTATTTACCTAAAATGTTGAAAAATGATGTGGGTCGCATTATTTTTATCGCGAGTGAAGAAGCCATTATGCCTTCAGGGCAAATGCCACAGTATTGTATGACCAAATCCATGCTATTATCATTGTCAAAAACCTTATCTAAATTAACCATAGGAACAGAAGTTACCGTCAATACGATCATGCCAGGACCAACTCTCTCAGAAAATGTGTATCAAATCATTGAGGGGTTGTACCCTAACGAAGATATGACTTTTTCTGAAAAAGAGAAAAGGTTTATGACCACAAACCTACCTCAATCTGAAATTCAGCGCTTTATCAAACCTATTGAAATAGGCAGATTAGCTACATTTGTATGTAGTCCTTATGCATCGGCATTTAAAGGCTCTCCTATTCGTATGGATGGAGGAATGGTACCCATGATCTATTAAAATATTCTTGTATAAAGGAACCTTGAATCTACTCTCAAGGTTCTTTTATTTGTCTCTATAGTAGTAGGATTCAATCAACACTTAAAAACATGCATTATTCCATATTTAGATGTCATCATTCCATTCTTATTTCCTAAATGAAAGCCTATACTTTGAGAGAGTCCTGATGACTAGAATGAAAGTTGAACAAGCCTCACATTACAAATCAAGTGAGATATATTGAAATAAAAAATAGCAGATTCAGAGTGTTATTTTAAGGAGGAAGGCAACAATGATGAGATTATTTGTGACCAACCGGACTCGCAAGTCTCAATCCCTAGACGGAACTTGGGCTTTTCGAACGGTAACCGACGAAGGACATGAGTCTACAAGTGAATACCGCTTGGCAGTACCAGGTGGATGGGAAATGAATCCGAAGCTGTCGAGTTGCCGGGGCAAAGGAGTGTACCGGAAGAGTATACGTGTAGATGAGCAAACCAACCTAAGATTCATTTTCAAAGGAGTCAGCCACACGGCAGATGTATACTTTGACGGAGAGCACGTAGCTAATCATTATAATGCCTATACAGCCTTCTCAGCTATTGTTAAGAAAGTACAGCCCGGCTTCCATGAGTTAGAGGTGCGTGTTGACAATGGATTTCATGAAGGATCTTCCCTTCATATGCACAATGATTACTACACTTACGGGGGAATGATTCGGCCCGTCGGACTTGAAATGCTTGGCGACGTTTATATTGAGCGGATGGAAGTAATACCAGCTTTTGAAAATGATATCTGGTATGCGAGTATTCGTGCTCATGTCCGCAATCTTTCCTCCGATAGCCAAACAGTATCCATAGAGGGACAAGCCGCGGGCTTGAATTTCTCTTTAGGGCTACTGACTCTCACGTCCAATGCGTCTTCCTTTATTGAAGGTAAATATGCTTTTCCAGATGTTAACAGCTGGAGTCACGAGCAACCCAATCTTTATGAAGTTGAGCTAAGTCTGAACGTTGACGGACGAGTAGTGGATGATTTGATTGAACGGGTAGGCTTTCGTGAGATCACAACATTAAACGGCAAGATACAAGTCAATGGTAAGGATATCGTATTAAAAGGATTCAACCGTCATGAGGATCATGGCAGCATTGGCGCGTCTTTTCCACTTTCACTAATGGTTCATGATCTCGATTTGATGACCGATATGGGCTGCAACAGTGTCAGAACAAGTCATTATCCGAATGATGAGCTATTTCTTGATCTGTGTGACGAACGTGGATTCTATGTCTGGGAAGAGAATCACGCGCGGGGCTTGACGATTGAGCTAATGCGCAACCCGAATTTCATCCAGCAGTGTGAGGATGTCAACCGTGAAATGGTTGAACAGCATATTAACCACCCTTCGATTATCATCTGGGCCATACTGAATGAATGCGCGAGTTATTGTGAAGAAGGAAAAGTTCATTACAAACGGCAGCTGGATCAGCTCCGGTCGATGGACCAGAGCCGTCCGCTAACCTTTGCCTCCCATCATCGCGAGAGGGAAATATGTTTTGATCTGGCTGATATTGTATCGTTTAATCTGTACCCGGGTTGGTACGGTCCGGAAGACCCAGGGGAACTGTGCGAGCAAGCTCGGAGCTGGGCAGATGCGGCAGGTGGCTTGGGCAAGCCAATGATTATGAGTGAATTCGGCGGGGACGCTGTGTATGGATATAGAATGCCTAATCGTGTCAAAGGAACAGAAGAGCGCCAATCCGATATTATTGAAGAAAATCTGAAGGCGTATCTTAGCAGAGAGTTTATCTCGGGAATGTACATCTGGCAATTCAGCGACTGTCGAGTAACTGAAGAAATCGTTGGACCTTTATGGAGAGTGACCACACAGAATCTTAAAGGAATTGTGGATGTTTACCGGCGACCCAAGCTAGCGTATGAGATCGTCAAAAAAATGTATACTTCATCCAATCACTGAGTTCAATCGAAAATAAGGGAGTAGTGGACTTTGATTATAACTAACAACTGGAAGTTAAAAGGATTCAATGTAGGAGAAGTCCGCGATTTGGAGATTGCGCACCCGGATTATATTGATCATTTTTGGATAGCGGCTTCAGTACCGGGAGATGTTCATTCCAACTTACTGGCAAAGAATCTGATTGAGGATCCGTTCGTAGGACATAACGATATTAAGTGTCAGTGGATAGAAGAAAAAGTATGGTGGTACCGAACAAACCTCATATGGGACAAGGATCTAGAGGGTAGCGAGAGATGTGAGCTGACATTTGAAGGCTTAGATACTTATGCAACGGTATTTCTTAATGGTATCGAAATCGGTAGCACAGAGAATATGTTTATTGGGCATACCTTTGATGTCACACGAGAACTTCGAGATGGAAAAAATGTCATTGCGGTTAAATTAGATCCACTGTCCAAGCACATCGCGGAGAAAAAACAGAATCCAGGTTTTTATTCCAGTTATGCCAAGGAGCGTATCTGGGTGCGTAAAGCACAAATGCATTTTGGCTGGGACTGGGGTCCACGTCTTGTAGTTGTGGGAATTTGGCAGCCCGTTCGGTTGGAGAGAAGGAAGATGGCGAAGCTAGATCATATTTTTGCCCGGACTGTGAATCTTCAGAAAGACGTTGCTAATCTTGAGGTGAATGTGAAGATTGAAACGTTTGTAGAGACGGATTACTTACAGGTGATCATCCGTTTGAACGATCGAGATAGCCGCTTGGAGAAATGCCATGCTGTAACCAGTGAACACATCCAAATAAGTTTAGAGGTTGAGAATCCTAAGCTATGGTGGACTCATGATTTGGGCGAACCCCATTTATATCAACTTGAGGTGGAACTGTGGAAGGATAATGAGCTTCTCGATACTTATGTTAAAGATTTCGGAATTCGTACGATTGAAGTACTTCAGAAGGACGAGCAGGGAAATAACCGATTTACTTTTGTATTGAATGGAGTGAGTCTGTTCTCAAAGGGAGCGAACTGGATCCCTGTACATAGCTTCTTCGGGGCAACTCCAGATTCACGGTACCGTCACTTGATCAGACTATCTCGGGAATCCAACCTGAATATGTTGCGTGTATGGGCTGGTGGAATTTATGAAAAAGAGATCTTCTATGAGGAGTGTGACCGTCAAGGGCTACTCGTATGGCAAGATTTCATGTTTGCCTGTGCGTTATATCCTGATTTCAATAAGAATTTCATGCGTAATGTCAGTGAAGAAATTACAGAAGTCGTGAAACGTCTGCGCAATCATACCTGTATAGCGATTTGGTGCGGAAACAATGAAATCGATTGGTGTTATGAGTTTAAATATGCAGATCATAGTATCGAACAGACTCCTTTTTATGGCGAGAAAATATTCCACGAATTAATGCCAAAGCTTCTGAAGGAGCTGGACCCAACGAGATTGTATTGGCCGAGCTCACCTTATGGAGGTAACGACCACAATGATGACAGCGTGGGGGACCGACATAACTGGCAAGTCTGGCACGGCAATGTTTACCCTCGGAAATTTGGAGAACGTACGGTCACAGATTACAGCGTTGAAGGAGTTAGCTTTAAGCATTTTAAAAGTGATAAGGCTTTGTTCATCAGTGAATTCGGAATGCATGCCTCTGCCAGCCGTCATACGCTACAGCGACATATTCCTGAAGGTAAGTTCTATTGGGGTAGCGATGAAATGGAGTACCGTAACAAAGATTTCCACCGACCGAAGGGGATACTTCTAATGGAGGGTTACACGGGCATTCCAGCAGATATTGAACAATACTTGATGTTCTCCATGCTTACACAGGCAGAGGGACTGAAATATGGAATTGAGCACTATCGCCGCAATATGCCTGTGACAAGCGGTGCGATCTATTGGCAATTGAATGATTGTTGGCCAGGGACGAGTTGGTCCGTCATTGATTACGATCTCATTCCAAAAGCCGCCTATTACTATTCTAAGAAATTCTTTTCTAACGTGTTGCTGACCCTGAACCATGATCGAGGACAAGATTTGAAAATATGGGTGGTAAATGATCTGCTTGAGCCCTATGAGGATGTTATTGAGCTAGCCGTATATGATTTTACAGGGATTGAGGTATTCAGCATTGAAATTCCAGTCAGTCTTTCTGCACAATCGGCAAGTCAAATTGGGCAACTGGAGGAGAAGGAGGCGTTAAACGGGTATTTAGCTGGAGATGTTGTCGTATTGCTCCGGTCACAGCAAGGGAAAGCAAGGGATAACACCTATCATCTAATTGAGCAAAAGGAAGTGCGCCTGCTACTAACTGAGCTTGAAGTTGAGGTGAGTATGGAGAGGAATCAAGTGACAATCCGTGCGGATCGCTTCGCCCGTTGTGTCCGTTTGGAAATAGCTCAAGACATGGTTACATTCAGCGACAATTATTTTGATCTGTTACCGGGAGAGACCATAACGGTGAACATAGGGCATTTAGAAGAATCGCCCTTGTTATGGGAGTCACTACGCATATCAACTTTAAATGAAATTATCCATTTGGAAACGAAATAGCGATTGTATATGAAAGTGAAGGTGAAGGTGTTAAGCAGTTCAATAATGAACTGCTTAACCTTTTTTTAGCTAAGAGGAATACATTAGTTAAGGAGCCGCTTTCGCGACTCCCGTCTATCAATTAACCGTTTTCTGTTTTAATAACATGTAGTATTGATTCAACGCTTCATCTAGATGTTGGCTAGTTTCGATGATTTCCCGGTCAGCTAGACGTTTAATCATAGATAGTTTATTCAACTCTAACCGGAGTTCTTCAATTCTCTGGATAATTCTATCCAAATTGAACAGCTCCCAAGATCAAATATCTATATAATACGTTCGCCGTGCACTGCGACCGTGGGGCGGATCTCCGCGACCAACCAAAAGATAACGGTAGGTTTCGTCTATTCCGTTCTAGACTCATCAGGCGGATAATTGTGATTAAGGGTCAGCAAGGGAATGACCACAGAGGTTATATAACCCAAGTGGCCATTATTTCAATGAATAAATTGATTACTCGTGATACGTGTTCTCCAACTATAACGGGTACCCTCAGCGTTCATTTCTGAAACGGGTCGGAATCGCTCATTATTTATATTAATTTGTTATATTTTATCATCTAATTCATCACAAACCACCACCATCTCCTAATATTCAACAAAATATACAGAAAACCTCTAAAAATCTTATATGGACTTTAGAAAATGCTATTTTGTTGTATAATCATCGATACAAGCGTGTGGCTTGGATTATTGAAACGATGGAGCAAGTGCAAGTGCTGATGTCAGTAGATATAGTTTAACAAGAACTTTTCTTAATCTAATGAATTGAAGATAGCAATTCAAAGGAGAGATCAACGATGTACAGCTACTTAGAGTTTGAAAATAACATGGTTGATGAATTAGTAGATTTTTTAACATCTGAAACATGGAGCTTTCATGGACAAGAGAATCCTACTGCGGAGTCTATAAGAAAAAATTTAGCCAACGGAAATTATAATGGAAATGAAAATCAGACATTTTGGATCATGGATAATGATACAAAGATTGGTTTGATAAGGATTTTTGATTTAGAAGATCCCGTATGTGTATTCGATTTGCGATTGAAAGAAAACGTTAGAGGCAAAGGAATAGCAAAGCATGTCCTTCATTGGTTAAGTACACATGTATTCAATAATTACTCTCATATTATTAGAATCGAAGGTCATACTAGATTTGATAATCTTGCGATGAGAAGAACGTTCCTTAATAGCGGATTTGTAAAAGAATCTTATAACCGTAGATCTTGGAGACAAAATGGACAATTATTTGATTCTGTTGGGTATGCAATGATAAGGGAAGACTGGGAGAACAATACCAAAACATTAATAGAAGATACCATTCCATACTAACTTAAAAGGAAGCATAGCGTTTATCGGGTACAATTATATAGCAACTTCTCTTACCAATAAGGGCGAGCCAAATAGGGACTCGTTCTTTTTTTGCGGGAATCATGATATGTAAATTCGGTGGTTAACGATGAGAAAAAAGAGTGCGCAAGAACAGAGCGATTGTGGTGAAAAGGATTTCTTATCTTTTGAAAATGGATATATTTACATAATATGGCACGCATGCTATATTAACTATGAAAGCGCGTCCATAACTTGGTAGATTGCATTAATATTTATCTATTCAATATGGAAGGAACGATGGAAATGAAAAAATCGATCAAAAAGGCAAACGCAATGTTGCTTGCACTTTCTCTGGTATCTACTATGATACTTGGAATGTTGGCAACGCCAGTTCATGCAGACACGGCACCTGCACTGTTCACGATTGAAAGCGAGAACGCTCAGCTCACCTCAGATCTTCAAGTGGTGACACAAATTTATGGACAACCTAAGCCCGGATTCTCCGGAAGCGGATTTGTCTGGATGCAGAATTCCGGTACTATAACTTTCACAGTGACAGTCCCAGAAACCGGCATGTATGCGATCTCCACTCGATATATGCAGGAGTTGAGTCCTGACGGCAGACTTCAAAGTTTAGCAGTAAACGGCGTTACTAAGGGTTCGTATATGCTACCGTACACGACTACGTGGTCAAATTTCGATTTTGGCTTTCAAAAACTGAATCAAGGAAGCAACACCATTCAATTGAAGGCGGGTTGGGGATTCGCTTATTTTGACACCTTCACTGTGGATTATGCCGATCTTGATCCCTTGGATGTGCAGCCTGTCCTCACAGATTCTCAAGCCACACCGGAAACCCAGATTTTGATGAATTATTTAACGGAGGTTTACGGCAACCAAATTATCTCCGGCCAGCAGGAGATATATGGAGGCGGAAATGACGGGGATTCTGAGTTGGAGTTTGATTGGATCTACGATTTAACTGGAAAGTACCCAGCCATCCGTGGGTTTGACTTAATGAACTATAATCCGTTGTATGGTTGGGAAGACGGCACAACCGATCGGATGATCGATTGGGTGAATAACCGAGAAGGGATCGCAACTGCTTCCTGGCATATCAATGTGCCCCGAAATTTCACCACATATAAGCTCGGAGATTTTGTGGATTGGAAGGAAGCGACTTACAAGCCAACCGAAACCAATTTTAATACTGCCAATGCTGTGGTTCCTGGTACGAAAGAATATCAATATGTGATGATGACCATTGAGGATCTAGCGGAACAGTTGGTGATTCTGCAAGATAATAATGTACCGGTGATGTTCCGTCCTTATCATGAGGCGGAAGGTAACGGTGGGCTGAATGGCGAAGGCGCATGGTTCTGGTGGGCATCGGCAGGTGCAGATGTGTACAAGCAACTATGGGATCTGCTCTATACCGAACTAACGGAAACCTACGGCTTACACAACTTGATCTGGACCTATAACAGTTACGTGTACAGCACTTCTCCAGCATGGTATCCTGGCAACGATCAGGTGGATATTGTCGGCTATGATAAATACAATACGATCTACAACCGCTATGACGGTCTGTCTGGCGTCCCCAATGAGGATGCCATTACCTCGATCTTCTATCAGCTTGTTGATCTAACCGACGGTACGAAAATGGTTGCCATGACCGAGAACGATACGATACCAAGTGTACAGAATCTGACAGAGGAAAAATCGGGATGGCTCTACTATTGTCCATGGTATGGTGAACATCTTATGAGTTCCGCCTTCAACTATCCGGCCACCCTGACAACACTTTATCAAAGTAATTATGTCATCACATTAGATGAGTTACCCAATTTAAAGGTCAACAATCCAACGCCAAATGCGTCGATCACTCCTACAAACATCGAATTTGACAAGTATGCATCCAATCAAACTGACAAAGTCATATCCTTAAATGTTAACGGTAATACACTAAGCGCTCTTCGAGTAGGAGCCACTGCATTGACCTTGACGCAGGATTATACCTTGAGCGGAAGTACGTTGCTGCTGAAAAAAGAGTTCCTTGCCACGCTTCCAGTGGGCGAGCACTCGATTGTTTTTGATTTCAATCAAGGACAAGACCCCATATTAAAAGTCGAAGTTGTCGATTCAACACCAAGCGCTGCGATCTCGCCCGTGAATGCGACATTTGATAAAGCGGCGAATCTGCAACAGAATATTTTTCTATCCCTTACCTTAAATGGACAGCAGCTTACAAGCATATCGAATGGAAATGTTACTCTTCAATCTGGACAGGATTATACGGCATCAAGCGCTACTGTCGTCTTGAACAAATCCTATCTTTCTACGCTGCCGCTGGGCCAGAATGTGTTAACCTTTCATTTCAGCGGAGGAAATAACGCTGTTCTATCCGTGAATGTAGCGGACAGCAGTGTTGCTGTACCAGCGGGAGACATAACGGTCCAAGCCTTCAATGGCAACACAAGTGCCTCCACTAACGGAATATCACCGAAATTCAAAGTAATCAACAATGGTGATTCGGCAATTCAGTTAAGTGATGTTAAACTTCGTTATTATTATACGATTGACGGGGAAATCCCACAGAGTTTCTGGTCCGACTGGGCAAGTATCGGGAGTGCGAATGTAACCAGTAATTTCGTGAAACTGATGACTCCGGTTACCGGAGCCGATTATGTTCTAGAAATTGGTTTTACGAGTTCAGCTGGAACGCTTAATCCGGGTCAAAGTGCAGAAATTCAAGCCCGATTCTCCAAAACCAACTGGTCCAATTACAACCAGGCTGATGATTACTCATTTAAGTCTTCCAGCAGTCAGTTCGTAAATAATGAACAGGTTACAGGCTATTTGAACGGTCAGCTTGTATGGGGAATTGAGCCGTAACGAAGTGAGGAAGAAGGGACGGATCGGGGTTTTCACCCTGCTCCAACCCTTTTTTTTGTTGTGTTAGGGAACATATAATTTCTTTTGGACACCATTCCCATGGAGCAGTTATGGCACGTGGAGGTAGAAGTCTAATCTTTCTTGTAAAGTTGCTAAGACTTCTGCTGGCACTTCCCTGATTTTAATATCTTCACCTAGGAATAGAAGCCAATTGGTGATTTCGGTTATTTCTTCTGAAAGATGAACATTGATAAAAGTCTTTAGAATGGCTGTGGTTTGGTAAGGATTCGTATAGGCAATCGAAACTCTTATAGGATGGTATTTTTTGAATTGGGCAATCGCTCTTGGACCAAGTTCAAGGATAAGGTTAATGACTTCTTCCTGCTTGCTTAGTTGTTCTACAATCTTTTTCTTACTTACTCTCTTTTTTGTAGGGTAGGGTTTTACATCGGTGAGATTGTCGACAGGAACAATCCTTCTTCTCTGTTCCTCTAAATCAAAGCCTTCGATTAGCCATAAGCTTTTTTCACGATAAAGGTGCAAGAGATAAATAGGATAAGACTTTAATTCCTTTTCTTCTGTGATGGTAACCAATATATAACTGTCCAACAGTAGGATTTGGATGAGGTTTTCTAACATAGGATGGGGCAGGTCGGACAGATCAAGAAGGTCGGGATTATGAGGGTTGGTTCCTTCAAAAAGCAATATTTGATTTAAAAGAACAAGGTCATCTTGTTGATTTTCTGAGATGAGGCCAAGTAATTTTTCAGATAATGACTGTCGACTCTTTAGATAAGGGAGTTGTTGATTTCTTGTCGCCATAAAGGCAATAAATAGAGCTTTAATCTCATTGTCGGTAAAGCGGACAGTGGGCAGAACAGAGTTGTTCATGACAAAATAACCCCCATCCCTCCCAACTTCAGCGACAAGCGGCATCCCCATAGCTTCAATTTCTCTGACATCTCTAATAGCTGTCGAGCGAGAGATATTAAATTCTTGCATGATTTCAGAAATGGTAAAGTGAGCGCGGTTGTTAATATACCGCATGATGATGTTAATCCGTTCAACTTTTTTCATAGGATCCCCTAAACAGTATCATTTTTTGACATGATTTAAGGATATTATAAACCTATCAAGTGAAAAGACAAATCGTTTGATAAATTTTAAAAAAAGGTAGGTTTTGAACATGACCAATTATACGCTTGAAGAAAAAGACAGCTTTATTGTTCTAGGTATTGGAACGGAGCTTAAGAGCGATTACACAGACTATGCGGGCATCAATAAGGAGAAAGCAGACTTTTGGTGCGCCGTCGAACAAGATGGAAGGCTTGACACTTTAAAGGCCATAGCTACAAATGACTACATATTTGCCGTGAACGAAGCGGTAAATAACAAGATGATGCATTATGCTGGTGTCATGACAGAGGCATCGGTATCTGAAGAATCGAGAGTTATCCAATTTCCTAAAGGAGACTATCTTGTTGTTAAAGGCGAAGGGGAAACGTCTGCTGAGTTGACTAACAAGCTCGCTGGCATAGCCTTTGGTCAAGCCTTGCCGGAAGCAACGAATTTTGCCTATGTCGGGGGACCCAATACAACGGTTGAGATGGGACAGCGAGATGGTTTGATTTTTGGTGAGATGTGGATTCCTGTTGTAAGGAAATAAGAGGGATAAACATGTCTTATAAGCATGAATTTTAAAGGATAATATTAAGGTGTGCACTGAGAGTTATAGGGATCAAGGGATTAACCGATGAATTCAAGTTTTAAAACTACTGGTTTGAAGTTGAATCAGTGGTTTTTTTTATTATTGATGAAAGATTCTGTTTTTTACCTTATGGGTCCAGAGTTTTCGGTTCTAATCCCTTCATTTGGGTAATAACTCATAAATAATCATATTTATATAACGAAGTCAACATGATGTTGCCGCAACAGTACTCAATGGACCAACTAAAACATCTATAGAAAGGCGTGATTAATTGTGTATCTAAAGTATTCTGCTGTCATGAAAATCTCGATTTTTGTTATGGTTCTAACTCTATCAGCATGCTCTGGATCAACTGACCCTGCAGCCAATCCTGAGCCTTCAACACCGGATAATGAAGTGGTCACGGCTCCTGTATCTGAGAACGAGAAGACTCCCGATATGAAGCGTCCCAAGACTGAAACTTTTGATTTGATGACGGGTGAGGGGAACCAATCATATACGGCCACATTGCATCAAGGAGAAGGATTTTCCTTATACGTATTCGATAAATTTGATTTCGACGCGGCCAAAGGACGCCTGTTTCTTACCAGCAACCAAGAATACAATGTCGATATCGAATCGCTTCCTGCAAATTATGATTTAGCGAAGCTTGAGACTACAGGAAAAGAAGAGTTGAAAGAGTTCGGGGAAGTATCCGATTATAGTGGTGAGCTTGTCGAACATCCCCTAGGTTCCGCCGAGATCTATCTTCAAGTCTCGAGTGGTGAAGGGATTCACGATTATATCGTGTGGAAGTCAGAAGCAGGGGAGGCTTTCCTGTTCCATCTTCACAATCCAAAAGGTGAGGAAGCTTCGGATTTTGCCGCTCCGGTGTTCGTTTCATTATCAACGGTTCAAAGTGATTCATAATGGGATAATTTATTTATAATTATTTTTACTCTCGAGTCTTATCAGTAGAAGCTGTTAAACTGTATCTATATTTTCATTCTTGATGTCTCAAACCAATTGGGTTAAAGATTAAGTACATCCCGCATCCCGTATGGAACAAAAGGAGAGATGCTATGATTTATAACGAAGTTGTTAAAATTGGTGATGCACATTTACTTCCATTAATATCGGAGTTGTACGAGTTAGAAGGCTATGAAATAAAGTTAATCCCTGCACATGAAGGTGGGAGGAATGTCGCTTATAACTGTAAGAAGGAGAACGCTGGGGCAAAAATAATTAGAATTGCCTTCTTAGATGACCGAAATCGGGCAGATTTTCTGGGTGAAGTTGAATATATTAGGTATTTATACGAGCATGGCAGCAGTGTCTCGAATGTAGTTACCTCCAAGAATGGGAATCTGTTGGAAGAGATACAACATAATAATCATACCTTTTTTGTCTGCCTGTTTGAAAAGGCCGGGGGAAAAATGCTCGTGGAAAATCATTATCAGTATCGGGAAGGAGTTCCTATTACTGAGTACTATTATAACTGTGGTAAAGTCTTGGGAAAAATGCACCAATTATCGAAAGAATATACTCCTGTCCATTGTCGGTATAGTTTTGGTGATAAATACAATGCAGAATATATCGATAAACTGATACCCGACTCGTTATCTCTACTGAAGAAGAAGCTGGTAGAACACATCAATACTTTAGAAGAGCTGGAGAAGAATCGCGAGTCTTATGGTATGGTTCATTTTGATTACAGCGATGGGAATTATATGATAGATTTTGATACAGGGAACATCACTGTTTTTGACTTCGATAATTCATGTTTCTGTTGGTATATGTATGACCTAGCCAATCTATGGACACATGGCGTGGGCTGGATACAATTTGAACAAGACGCCGAGAAACGTAGAGAGTTTATGGAGGATTATTTTAATACAGTACTCGAGGGATACAAATCCGAGACCGAGATTGATGATTCGATGTTGGATAAGTTGTCATTATTCATTCAAACAACCCTCGTTGAAAATATAGTAGATACATTCGAAGTGCTGCGGAACAATGGAGAAGATCCAGCGTGTGATGAAGAGTTGTCCTATCACATAAAATGTATGGAAGACGATATCCCGTATGTGGGACTTTTCCATGACATTTACTCGTGTGAAGAACCCTTTGAGTATGAGGTGCGGAAGATTTAGTCTATAGATCGGTAAGATTTCAATAGTCCAAGGATTCCGTGACTTATCATTAGCATAGAACCCTTGGCCACTGCTGATTGAACTAATATAATCTCGTCAAAAGATCCGTAATCCAGAGTTTTCGATAATATCATCAATCTCGCTCACTTGCGCCTGCGTAAGCGGACCGAACTTCATTGCTGTCGCGGATTCAATCACTTGTTTTACGGATTTCAACCCTGGGATCGGGATGGTTCTGTCACTTTTTGCCCAAATCCAGGCCAACGCCCCTTGTACCAGACTTCGGTTCTCTGAACTAAGGATCTCCTTCACCGCATCGAGGGCTTCCAGCAATTCCTTTCTCGGCTTGCCATCTCTAAAATAGTGGACCCACTCATGCTTGCTTCCTCTAACGTCGTCAGTCGATAGGCGTGAATCTTGATTGAATTTGCCACTCAGAAGACCCATAGCCAACGGAGCGTTATTAATACTGCTTAACTGGTACCGTTCGCACAGTGCCATCATTTCTGAATCCCCAAGCAGAACATTGAAAGGGTGTTGAATGGAAACGCCGGAAGACTTTTCTGCGAACACTTTGGCTCGATCGATCTCCGATGTGCTGAACCCATATGAACGAATCCATCCCTCTTCTTGAAGTTTTTCTAATGTTTCCACTGCGATATGAATCTCTTCGAGCGAAATGCCACCGGCATGAATCTGATACAAATCAATATAATCGGTTCCAAGACGTTGGAGAGAAGCCTCGCAAGCTGAACGAATATAGTTCGAAGATACATCGACCCTCGAAAATACGTTGCGTGTGGCAGCATCAAAAGTAAATGCGAATTTGGTAGCGATCACCGCCTCATGCCGCTGCCCCTTTAAAGCTTTACCGATCACCTCTTCGCTTCGCCCGGTTCCATATACGTCAGCAGTGTCGAAAAAGTTCACACCGTGTTCCAAAGCAGACTTGATCGCACGGATTGACTCAGTATCGTCCACGTCACCCCAGCCATCTGGCAGTCCGTCCAGCAAGAATGGCCCTCCAATTGCCCAACAACCAAATCCAACAGGACTGATTTCAATTTCTGTGTTTACTTTTATTTTTCTCTTGTTCATTTTTAATTCCCCTTTCTTTTGCTTGAATTCAGTATAATAAAGGAAATTGGTAATAATAAGAGCCATTAATGTTAAATTTTAAGGAACCAATTTGGCAGGAGGGAGGGAAGAAATGCTCGGGATTTACCTTGAACCCGTGTCGCCCATGTCCAAGACGATGCAACTGTGCAACCAAATCCGTCATAAAATCGAAAGAGGAGAGCTCAAGGAAGGCATGCGACTTCCTCCGACTCGAAAGTTGGCACAAGAATTGGGCATTGCCCGGAACGTAGTAATTGACGCTTACGAACAACTGACCGCTGAGGGTTACTTGATAGGTCAAGCTGGCTCCGGTACTTATATAGCGAAAGATATTGTCGTTACTACCTCTTCTGTAGAACTTTCAACGATGGAGAGTCACGCTCTGATCCTAGCGACTCGATCTGAGTGCGGGGAGAACATTGATTTCGATACGGGTGCACCGGATATAAGGAACTTTCCTCGAGCTTTGTGGGCCAAATATTTGAAATCAGCTGCAGAGAATACCACGAGTGCAACTTTTGATTATGGCGACATTCGAGGTGAAGAGGAACTCAGAAAGGAAATATCTGACTACTTGTATAGAACGAGAGGGATGCAGTGTCTTCCAGAGCAAATTATGATCGTCTCCGGTTCCTCAGAAGGCATTTCATTGATTGCCAGCTTCATGAGGAGGAGCTATCATTCCATATACTTGGAGGATCCCACGATCGATTTCACTCGTCATATTTTTAATCAGTATCGATATCGGATTAAGCCAGTGGATGTTGACGAGTCCGGTATGAAATTGCATGAACTTGATATGACTATGAACGGGCATTTGCTTCTTCTAACAACATCCCACCAATTTCCAACCGGCAGCATATTATCGATTCAAAGAAGGCAATATGCGGTAAGTATGGCGGAGAGAACTGATTCCTATATCATCGAAGATGATTACGATGGAGACTTCCGTCTGAAGGGAGTCCCCATACCGCCGCTGTATTCGCTGCTTCCAAACCGAGTTTTCTATGTGGGGACGTTCAGTAAGACGCTTGCCCCCGGTCTGCGTCTAGGTTTCTTGGTATTACCTCGACACCAAGTACAGCCATTTGTGGAATATAGAGAAGAGCTGAATCACCGCACCTCTAACGTTCCCCAGATTGCGCTTGCTCGGTTTATGCGGGATGGTCGATTAGACCTTCACATCCATAAGATGAGAATGATTTACCGGAATCGACGCAGTTTATTAATCAATACATTGATGCGACATTTCGGGGAGCATGTCGTGGTGAAAGGTGACGAGGCTGGGATGTATCTACGTGTGGAGTTCCCGACGATAAAGAATCAGGTGGACTGGTACAATAGCGTTTCATACGGGGTGAACGTACATCCTGTAGAAGATTATTGCCAGGTTAAAGGCCATCGTCGCCATCAAATTGTATTAGGATACGGCAACGTTAGCGAAGATAATATCGAGTTGGGTATCGAGAGATTACATCAATTTCTATCACCTGAATTACGTTCATAATAGGAATTATTTTATTCTCATTTTTTTTATAACACGAAGGAGGGCTGTTCTATGAAATATGGACCTGATCCTAATGCAACCTACCCAAATGAGGCAATTAAAAGTATATGCTATATTAAAAACGTAGTAACGCGCTCAAATATTACTGTCGGTGAATACACCTATTATGACGATATAAACGGTGCTGAGAAGTTTGAAGAACGTGTGACACATCACTATGAATTTATTGGAGATAAACTGATTATCGGAAAATTCTGCGCATTAGCAAAGGGTATTGAATTTGTGATGAATGGTGCAAACCATAGAATGAGCAGTGTCACTACCTATCCATTTAACATTATGGGCAATGGATGGGAGAAATCGACTCCAACGCTGGCAGACTTACCCCTTAAAGGTGACACTGTCATTGGAAACGATGTATGGATTGGTCAAAATGTCACTGTAATGCCCGGTGTGCATATTGGCGATGGAGCCATCATTGCAGCCAACTCTGTCGTTGTAAAAGATGTTCCCTCGTACTATATTGCAGGCGGGAATCCCTGCAAAGTTATTAAGAAAAGATTTGATGACGAACTCATCAATTATCTCCTTTCCATTAAATGGTGGAATTGGCCTGCTCGTAAAATTTTTGATAATCTCGAGACTTTATGTAGTGGCGATCTGACAAAAATCAAGGAATTGTAATAGCTTATTATGAGCAATTTCATCAGTGTTGTATTGACCATTCAGTAAGCCCTAATATATCTCATCGCCGATTTAGCGGTGGTCACATTCGGCATCCTTCTGCCTCTTCTTGAGGTAGAGGGTTATTTTCGTTTATTTGGGCCGCAGTGGTGATAGACAATAATTGCCAAATCATGTATAGTTGATTACATGAGTAACCAACCGTTCAACGTCAATTGTTTTAGAGAAAAGAGGTACTAGATGAAACCGACATTGGATGAGTCCCAACCAATCTTTCAGCAGATTGCCCAAATGATGATGGACGAAATCGTGGGGGGTGAATTGAACGAAGAGGATCAAATTCCTTCCGAAAATGAATTGTCACGCTTTTATAACATCAATCGGGCGACAGTACGCAAGGGTCTCGAGGCTTTGGTGGATGCAGAAATTATTTATAAACAAAGAGGAATAGGCATGTTTGTAAAGAGTGGAGCGAAGCTTCAATTATTGAAGGAACGTCAGCTTCATTATCGAGAACAGTTCATCCTTCCCTTGTTGGAAGAAGCGAAGAGAATCGGATTAAGCAAGGAATCGGTCGTTCAGTTAATACAGGAGGAGGAGTATTGATGCTATACGTAAACGAAGTCGCATATTCGTACGATAACGTACCCGTTCTCGAAAAAGTATCATTTGAAGAGAAGGAACCGGTGATCGTAGGGTTGTGGGGTCGCAATGGTGCTGGTAAAACTACGCTGATGAGACTACTGGCCGGTCATCAACGACCTCACGGCGGAACGGTTCAAGTTATGGGCTCGGCACCTTACGGTAACCCGGGGGTAGTTCGGCATGTTTGCTACATGCAGGAGGATCATCCGTTCAGCTCGATATGGACGGTACAGGATGCACTACGTTTCGGTCGATATTTCAATCCCAACTGGGATCAAGCTACGGCAGACCGTCTGGTCGAAACTTTCAGATTGGACCGCAAGAAGAGAGTCTCCAAACTGTCCAAAGGGATGAAATCTGCGCTACAGTTTATTATCGGGTTATCTAGCCATGCTGACGTAACGATACTCGATGAGCCGACGAACGGTCTGGATGCCGGGATGCGGAGAAAACTGTATGAGGCATTAAGAGAAAGCCATGAGGATTCACCTCGTCTAATTCTGATTTCGAGTCATCATATTGAAGAAGTCCAAGCAATCTGCGAATCGTTGATCGTTATGCACAAGGGCAAGTTGCTACATCATCAACCGATCGACGAGTTCCGCGAGCAAGGTATATGGTTGGTTGGCGAACGGAGCGCGGTGACAAACGTTCTTGACGGTCATAAAGTGCTGGAGCAAAGCACGATGGGATCGAAAATCAGGGTGATGCTCGACGCTCCATACTCGAAGCAATGGAAGGAGCAAGCGCAAGCTCATGGGCTTACCATTGAGAAAGCGGACTTGCAAAATTATTTGCTAAATATAACGGAAGATGTGGGGGTATACGTATGAACGCAAGGAGCGCGGTATTTCGGTTGATGTATGAGGATGCGGGCTGGTATTTTGCTAAACTCTTGTTGCTGTTCATTACTGTTCCGTTAACGATCGTATGGATCATCGTCGGCTTGGTCTTTGATCTCGACAGGGAAACACTTGCTTCGATATCCGGGCCGACTTATTTCTTTATCCCTTTTTTCTGCCTCTTCGGATTCAAATCCCTCTTTGCGATCTCGATCGGGATGGGTAGTACGCGGAAACAATTCCTTAAAGCTTTCTACGGCATTGGTTTGATAGGCGTTATTTTCAGCATATTATGTCTGAACTTATGCCAATACGTGCTATTGACGGTCTATCAATGGAATTCGGTAGATGCAGGGATTATGCATGCTGCGAGATTGTTTTTTGGGGAGTACCATTTCTTCACCTATTTGTGGATAGATCTGATGGTGGGCATGGTTGGCTTCGGTCTTTCTTTCTTCGGCTATGCCATCGTGTATCGGGTAGGATTTACACGGAGCGTTATCATGCTCATGATTGTAATGATCGCAGGCATATTTCTTTATTATGGAGGCACTATTACGGCCTTGTTCGACTGGATATCGAATTTCAAGATGAGTGCGATGGTGATCGCTTCGTGCGTAGGGGCAGTGAGTCTGGCTGCATTATTTGCCACGTATCCGATGCTGCGCCATGCGCCATTACACCCGACGCCGAGAAAAGGGTAACGAATAAATGGAAGGAGTTTAAACGTCCATTGTCGGGACTTTTCTAGAAAAGGAAATCGATATTTATGATAATATAGAGAAGAGATTGTGGAGAATGTAACATAAAGCAACAGGCAGTTCATTTGAAGGAAAAACCGCTCCGTTTATGCTAGAATTATAAATGGATACTAATTAAAAGATATTTTAAAAAGTGAGGATATACGATGATAGCAAAAACAGAAGAAGATTTTAATGGTTTGAAAGAAATCGGCAAAATTGTTGCCTCTATTAGAGACGAATTGGTACAGAGAGCAATTCCAGGTATAACAACCAAAGAACTTGATGATATAGCCGGAGAGCTTTTAGAGAAAGCAGGTGCAGTTTCAGCACCCAAAGGTGAATATGATTTCCCTGGCTATACTTGCATTAGTGTTAATGAAGAAGTAGCACATGGTATTCCGGGTCAACGGGTTATTCATGAAGGGGATTTAGTAAATATAGATGTTTCTGGTTCCAAAAACGGATATTTCGCAGATACAGGAATCTCGGTTGTAGTAGGCGAAGGAGAAGAAGTATTAACGAAGATATGCGACGTTGCTAAAATGGCATTTGAAGCAGGTCTTAAGAAAGCCAAACCTGGTTCTAAAAAAAGTGGATTGGGAAAAGTAGTCTTCCAAACTGCAAGACAGAATGGATTAACGGTAATTAAGAACCTTACAGGACATGGTATTGGACGTTCAATCCATGAAGCGCCTGATCACATTTATAATTATAATGATACTTCTGATGATGAATTGTTAAAGGAGGGAATGGTTATCGCATTCGAACCATTTATCTCTACACTTGAAGAGGAAGTATTCCAAAAAGAAGATAACTGGACCTATGCAACAGAAAAAAGTTATGTAGCTCAATACGAACATACGATTATTCTTACGAAGAATGGACCGATTATTACTACCTTGTAAGAACTAATAGTAAGAGAGCACCTAAGATATAAGAAGCCCAATACCTATTCATACAGGTATTGGGCTTTAATTATATTGGAATTTGCTTAGCGTGCACAATTTCCAAATCGCTGGCTGTACCTTTTCTAGTTTTCTAATGGAATTAGTATATTTATCTAGTATTTGCAACATTTCCTGATTCCCTAACGTTTATAGAGGGTAACTAATGATTATACCTCTATATGGAAGTAACTCCACGAGAAAGGGATGTTGTAAATTGAAAATGAATAAAGGGAAAAGAAATTTACTTACGGCTACACTTGTTGCAACTCTGTTGGCGGCGCCTATGGCGATGTCATTACCAGCTGAGCATGTAGCTGCAGCAACTACTATTTCAAAGCTTAAGACGATAACAACACCGTTTAGCATAGAAGGAACTCGCACGAATATTAATACGATCAATAAGAATAACACAACCTACATTGCGTTACGCCATCTTAATGACAGTTTAGGTATTAGTACGAATTATGTGAAGGCAACCCAAATGGTTAACATTGAGGGTAGAAACCGGTTACTACAGATTAACCTAAAGAATACAGCAACCACACTTAACGGGCAGCAGCTTGTCTATGGAGCGGAACCAATTCTTCAAGACAATACTACTTACCTGCCGCTTCGCTTCGTTTTAGAGCGGATGGGTTATGCTGTTTCCTATGAGCAAGCCACCAAAATGATTGGAATTCATGCAATTCAAGAGAATAAGCTGAAGATTAACTCAGAAGTAGTCGGCGCAGATGGAGATGGCAAGTCATTGCTTGTGTATTATCCGGTTATCTCGGGTTATGAGAATACTGCCGTTCAGCAGAAAATAAATACATTTTTGAAGAACGAAGCGGATAGGAATATCGCAGCTGGCTCGAAGCAAATGGATCAGGTTGTAGCCGGTAACAATCAAATCTTAGCCGATAATCCAAAAGCTACGATTCGACAACCGAGCTTCAAGGGTCATTATACGGTAACTTATAATGAACAGGGTCGATTGAGTCTATACGTCGATTACCATATCTATTCTGGGGGAGCTCATGGGGATACTGCCCGTATTCCTTATACGTTCGACCTAGCAACTGGTGATGTAATCTCATTGAAAGAGGTCGCAAATAACAATGAGAAGTATGTATCGATTATTAACAATAAGATTAAATCTCAGGTTAAAAGTCGCAATTTGCCATTGAATCCTCCTTTCCAGACGATAGAGGCGGATCGTGATTATTTCCTTAATCGCAATGGAGTTGTCATCTACTTTACACAAAATGAGTACACTTCCTATGCGGAAGGAATGCCGGAGTTTGTTATTCCATATACAGACTTCCAATAAGAGAATACGTATGAGTTTTGACTTGACACTGGCCCTTCATGGGTTAGTGTCTTTTGTTTTTGTTATCATAATAAGATTATGAATTGGAAAAGATATAAAGAGGATAAAAAACGAAATGAGGTGAACACATGTCGAATCATTCATTGTCAAACCAAGAAGCAATTGAGACCGTCAGAGATTTGATTAAAGGGATCGACACAGCTATGCTGACGACGGTAACGGAGCAAGGATTGGTATCACGACCAATGAAGACACAAGAAGTTGAATTTGACGGTGACCTGTGGTTCTTGACGAAAAAAGACACTAACAAATATCAGGAACTCCTCCGAAATCGAAGTGTAAATGTAGCATATGTAGATAAGTCCTACGTATCTTTACGAGGAGAAGCAGAGTTGGTATCGAGTCCTGCCAAAATAAAAGAATTCTGGAACATTGCTTACGAGAAGTTGCTGGAGACGACACCCGATGATCCGAATCTCGTTCTGATAAAAATAAAAGCGGAGTCGGCTGAATATTGGGAAACGGGAAGTAAAACGAAGATGGTGAAGCAGCTATTCTCGAAAATTACAGGAAAAGGATCTGATGAATCAGATCTGAACCATACCGTTGACTTGAACGGATAACTGATGATCCATAGTATAAATTAAGGCACTCCTTAGGGGTGCCTTAATTTATGTTACTCTCATCACACTTGTATTCGCGAAAATACACTGACTTTTAATGGAAAACAACTGTTTATTGAATATTTCCGTCCGTATAGGAACGGTACAATAGAGATGAATTACGAGTGAGCAGAATTTGAACTGAACATCATTGGAGGTGAATTCACGACGATTTAAAAGCGTATTCAAAAATCTCGAATGAACGAGAATGTCTTGTCTTAAAAAAAGAAGGAGAAGGTGATCAGGAAAAATGGGAAAGAAGAGCATCGTTAGTAAATTTCTATTGCTATCTTTCGGAGTAATTCTATTGGTTAGCATGGTTGGTATACCTAATGTGGATGCTAAACCAAACCGAGATGTAGAGATGAATGGGGGCATACAATTAGAAAACCTAGACAGGGGACTCATCGCGGCTTCAACATCGGATGGTATATTTCTGAGTTGGCGATTATTAAGCCATGAAGTAACGGGTCACTCGACGACTGGATTGACAGGCGTAGACTTCAATATCTATCGGGATAACGTCAAGATTGCCACAGTTAAGGATAGTACTAATTATTTAGATGCAACTGGAACGATGCAATCGAAGTATTCTGTATCCACGGTTATTAATGGAAGGGAAGCAGAGCAAAGTGCAATGATATCACCTTGGGCAAATAACTACTACGATATGCCACTTCAGAAACCAGCGGACGGTGTGACTCCTGTAGGTGAAAGTTTCACTTACTCAGCGAATGATATGAGTGTTGGGGATGTGAATGGGGATGGCCAATACGAACTATTTGTAAGCTGGGCGCCATCGAATTCTAAGGATGTATCCCAGAAAGGATATACCGGAGAGACTTATATTGATTGTTACAAAATAAATGGAACCCTTCTATATAGAATTGATATGGGTGTAAATATAAGATCGGGGGCCCACTACACTCAATTTATGGTATACGACTATGATGGGGATGGTAAAACAGAAATGATTCTCAAGACAGCTCCTGATACTAAAACAATAACATATGATAACGCAGGGAAAGTAAGTTCAGAGCAATATGTCACGATGCCAAAAGAGGATATTCAGGCTGGTTATAGTCATCAAGATGATTATAGGATGAGTAGTGAAGACTACTACAACCATATGGTTGAAATATTCAAGAACTGGGATAAGCATGAAGAAGTTCTGAATGGACACTGGCCAACCACAATCGAAGAAAGCTTCGGAATCGAGAAAAAGTATAGTTACCCGCTTACACAAACAGATGCGGAAAGCCTCACGGATTATTTCATGGATGTCTATGCTCCGAGCCGAAGCGATAAAAATAAACTCAGAGAATTTGAAGGTTTTATTGTCAATGGGCCTGAGTATATTACGGTATTTGAGGGTGCGACGGGTAAGGAGTTGCAGACAGCTCCGTATAAGCCAGGGCGGCATGACGATGGTCTAATGTGGGGAGATTATGCGATGGCTCGTATCGAACCAGGCAATCGAGTAGATCGCTTTCTTGCAGGTGTAGCTTATTTAGACGGGGAAATACCTTATGCAGTATTTGCTCGGGGATACTATACTAGAACAACAATGGTAACTTATAGTTGGGATGGAAAACGGCTCAAGGAACATTGGTATGTAGACAGTGGCTGGACTCCGATGAGTAATCCCTTTAATGATGGACCACATGGTAGGGATGGAACAGACCCAGAATTTGCAACCCTTACGACGCAGGGGGCACACTCATTGAGTGTAGCAGACGTAGATGGCGATGGTAAGGATGAAATTGTATACGGTTCTGCAACAATTGATCACGATGGTAGTCTTTTGTACAGTTCGATGGATGTTATGCCTCCTCAAAGTGCAGCACCGGGTACGATAGCTAGATTAGGTCATGGTGATGCGCTTCATGTTGCGGATATTGATCCCGACCGTCCTGGACAGGAGATATTTATGGTACATGAGGGGGCCAGTTGGGCACCTTATGGTTATACTTTACGTGATGCGAAGACTGGTGAAGTTATTTATGGTGGTTATACAGGGAAAGATACGGGTCGTGGAATAATCGGGGATGTTGATCCATCCCAACGTGGACTTGAGACGTGGGCTGTTGGACTATGGACGGCTACTGGGCAACAGATCAACACGAAAATTCCAGGTACAAATATGAATATTAAATGGTCAGCAGACATGACGACCCAGATTGTCAATGGAGCATTAGAAGTAACACCAACGATCGAAGATTGGACCAAAGGTGTCCTTCTTACAGCTACAGATACTAGAACAAACAATCATACGAAGGGAACACCATCACTCGTCGCTGATCTATATGGTGATTGGAGAGAGGAAATGTTAGTCCGTACAACCGATAGTTCTGCTATCCGGATGTATGTAAGCACCGAGGTTACGAATCATAAGTTGTATACTTTAATGCACGATGCGCAGTATCGTACAGGAATTGCTCGTCAGAACACAAGCTATAATCAGCCATCCTATCCAAGTTTCTACTTGGCATCCGACATGGATTGGTCTAAAGTACCATTCTCCCCCTCTGTTTCAATTCATGTAAACATCATGGATGCTTTAGTAGAGGAATATAGTTCATCAGGAGAATTGAAGGGGGCTATCCAGAAGGAGTTAAGCCAACTTATGAAGCAGATGAAGCGGGATTTAGATAAAGATTCAGATAAGGATATCCTTAAATCTATGAAGAAGGTTGTTACAATTCTTGATAAATATAAGAATAAAAATAACAATTATATATCTCCTGAGGCGCAACAGAATCTAACCTATTACGCCACACTTACCATCGTAGTCGGTGGGAAGGATAAGTAGTAGATAGGGATGCATGTACCGAAAGTATGCAATCATTCATGATTGTATACTTTTTGTTGTTGTTGAAATCATACTAGCAAGTGTCGTAATCTATATTTCAGAGTTAAAATTTCAATGATTTATTTTGGAACTTGGATATCATTTTTACAAAAGATATGGAAAGAGAGGTTGTCATATACGTATCCTTCCGTTTATTTCGGGAGTATTAGTTCATCAAAAGGAGGGGACAAGGAAATCATGATCGAGACATACGTATCCTCCCATAGCACATGTACATCTAAGTGCCGCACGGTGGTTTGTTTTTTAGCCGGTGTACTAACGTATCTCAATAATTTTGAAGATGCTGCCAGTGAGATTGCGAAAAGGTATCAAGATGTTAAAGTTTTGATAATCTTTCCCTTTGGAATTGCAAACGGCACTACGGGTTCCTCGTTAATCCCTCTACTGGCAAGACAAATTACTCAGGTTGGTTATGACCTAACCCATGCCCAGTCTAAGCGGGTAACTAACGTATCGCAAATCATCCGCGAGCATGCAGCAGTGTCGGATCAGGTAATCCTTATCGGGCATAGTGCCGGAGGTGTGATTGCCTATCGGACAGGGATTGATTTGGAGGAAAAATACGGCTTTCAACATATTCAAGTATTTGCAGTAGGATGTCCAAAGTTTCATTTGAAGAACATTGCATATAATAACAGGTTTACCTATATCACTGGTCAGAATCCGGACAGGATCACCCAAATAGGCAGCTGGCGTAAGCCGGGTTCTAGAGTATACCGAGGCAGACCGGGACGCGAAATTCAAATGGAATTTAATCCAACTCATCAGGGATGGCAGTTTCATGCTTCGTATTTTCTGAAGTCAGCCTGGACGGATTCGAACCAAGTGTTCCGTACCAATTCTGAAAACTTGGTGTCCACAATCTATGAACTGTACCCGGGAGACACATGAGAACTGTTCAATTAATTTGCATCTACTTATCTTTTAGTGTAAGATAAATTCATTCTGAAACCGGGTGATCAAATTTGAGTTATCAAAAATTAGCAGAAGAATTTTTAAAATTTATGGAAACGGTGAGAAATGGACCAATACCACCGCTACCACATCCAATGGAATTTTCTAGAGGAGAATTGGGGATTCTTGTTTATCTAATTCATCAGGATGGTGGTGTGTCAGCTGGAGAGCTCAGTACTTATTTGAGATTGACAACGGGGCGAATTGCGGCAGCACTAAAGACATTAGAAAAAAAGAAATATATAGAAAGGAGAACGGATTCGTCTGATGGACGAAAAGTATTGGTATATATAACTGCACTCGGAAATGAAATAACACAAAGTAAAAAGAAACAAGTTATTGATCGTTTAACGAAAGATCTAGAAAAGTTTACTATCGAGGAAGCCGAACAATTTGTTCAGCTGACTAAAAAATTTTTCACCCCTTAGAGCAGTTAACCGACTGCTTTTTTTATAACAAAATATCTTATACTAGAAGGTAAAGGAGCACTTATGTTAAAAATCTTAAAGTATTTAACGAGAAAAGAGTGGCTGTCTGTTGGTCTTAGTTTAGTATTTATCATCATGCAAGTTTGGCTAGATTTAAAGTTACCTGATTATATGGCTGAGATTACATTACTTATACAGACAGAGAGTACAGTGGTCTCTGATTTATGGCAACCTGGTTTGATGATGCTGGTATGTGCAGTAGGGAGTATGATTGCAGCCATTATCGTTGGTTATTTTGCTGCTAGAATTGCTGCAGGCTTAGCAAAACGAATTAGAGGTATGGTCTTTGATAAAACAATTTCATTCTCACTGGCAGAAATGAACCATTTCTCTACGCCGAGCTTGATTACGCGTTCAACCAATGATATTACTCAAATTCAAATGATTGTCGCAATGGGATTACAAGTGATTATCAAAGCACCGATTCTAGCGGTGTGGGCAATCATCAAAATATACAATAAAAACTTTGAATGGACAGCTGCTACTGGTGTTGTACTTTTATTACTTGTGTCGTTGATTATTGTATTAGTCCTAGTTGCCATTCCGAAATTTAAAGTTATTCAAACCCTAACAGATAATTTAAATCGAATTACACGTGAAAATTTAACAGGGCTACGTGTCATTCGTGCATATAACGCAGAAGGTTATCAATTAAATAAATTTGAAAAGGCTAACTCAGAAGTAACCAATACAAATTTATTTGTAAACAGAATAATGGCGTTAATTAGTCCTTCAATGATGCTACTTATGTCAGGGTTGAGTGTTGCAATCTATTGGATCGGAGCATATTTAATTCAAGATGCCAATGCGATGGATAAATTACCTCTGTTTTCTGATATGGTTGTATTTTCCTCTTATGCGATGCAAGTGATTATGGCATTTATGATGGTAAGTATGATTTTCATTATGCTTCCGAGAGCACAAGTATCTGCTAAACGTATTTTGGAAGTGCTGGATACAAGCCCAACCATTAATGATGGAGAGCTTACAGGTGGATTTGAGAGTGGTATACAAGAAGTTCAATTTAACAATGTTTCATTCCGATATCCAAACGGCGAACAAAATGTATTAACGAATTTACAGTTTACAGCGAAAAAGGGTGAAACCATTGCACTGATTGGTTCAACAGGTAGTGGGAAAACAACGGCTATTCAGCTTATTCCTCGTTTCTTTGATGCTAGTGAAGGAGAAGTTCTAATCAATGGTCACAATATAAAAAAATATAATCAGAAAACATTGCGGGATGCGATTGGTTATGTTTCACAATCTGCCTTTTTATTTAGAGACACTGTACAATCGAATGTCATGTATGGTTCCGAAGAAGACGAAGTGAGTCTTATGTGGTTAGAGGAAGCGATATCTATTGCTCAAGGAACAGAATTTGTAGAACAGATGGAGAATTCCTATGATGCAATGATCGCGCAAGGTGGTAAAAATGTATCTGGTGGACAAAAACAGCGTTTATCGATTGCACGTGCCATTTATAAGAAGCCTTCAATCTATCTATTCGACGATTCGTTCTCAGCACTTGATTATGCGACGGATAGAAAATTACGTTCAGCATTAAAAGAAACAACGGATGATTCAATTACGTTCATTGTGGCACAACGGATTGGTACGATTAAAGAAGCAGATCGTATTCTAGTATTCGATGAAGGAAGAATTGTCGGAAACGGTACCCATGATGAATTGATGACCCATTGTGAAGCATATCAAGAAATTGCGTATTCACAGCTATCAAAGGAGGAACTAGTACATGAGTAATCAACAGCAGATAGATGTAAATGAGCAATCGAGCAGCGCTGAACCCGCATTTGGTCCTCCTCCAATGGGATCGACTGAGAAGGCTAATGATTTCAAGGAAACAATGAAAAAACTCATGATGTATAGTCAAGGATTTAAGTCCATTATTGGAATTGCTTTAATATTGGCCATAATTGGTACTGCATTTACTGTATATGGTCCACATTTATTAAGTGATTTGACAGACAAAATACAAGAAGGATTATTTGCAAGTATTGATTTGGATGGGATTAAAAAAATTGGCTTATTATTATGTTTAATGTATGGATTAAGTTTTATATTTAGTTATTTACAAGGCTATATTATGGCAACAGTCACACAACGTATCACGAAAAAAATGCGTACAGACTTGGCAGTCAAAATGAACCGATTATCGTTGAAATTTTATGATAAAACGAGTATCGGAAACATTTTAAGTCGTGTAACGAATGACGTGGATACGATTGGTCAAACATTAAATACAAGTCTCGGTCAGCTTGTCATATCTGTTGTTACATTCGTAGGCGTGTTATGTATGATGTTTTATACAAATTGGATTATGGCCATTACCGGAATAGTATCAACACTAGTTGGTTTTGCTTTAATGGCACTGATCATGAAAACTTCGCAGAAATATTTTGTCGGACAACAAAAGCAACTTGGTGAATTAAACGGTCATATTGAAGAACATTTTACAGGGCATCAAATCGTAAAAGCATATAATGGAGAAGAAAAGGCGAAGGCGAAATTTCATTTAGTCAATAATGAGTTATTCCATAATGCATGGATGTCTCAATTTTTATCAGGTTTAATGATGCCAATTATGCAGTTTATCGGCAATTTTGGATATGTAGCTATTTGTGTAGTAGGTGGAATCTTAGTAACAAAGGGATCAATCTCTATCGGTGTCATTGTAGCATTTATGATATATGTTCGATTATTTACTCAGCCATTAGCCCAAATGGCACAAGCAGCAACAAGTTTACAGTCTACTGCAGCTGCAAGTGAACGTGTATTTGAGTTTCTAGAAGAAAAAGAGTTAGAAGATGAATCTAGTAAAAAGCTTGTTCTTCCAACTATTAAAGGGAATGTATCATTTGATCACGTATCATTTGGATATGATGAAAACATCATAATTAAAGATTTCTCAATAGATGTGAGAGAGGGTCAAAAAATCGCGATTGTTGGTCCGACTGGGGCAGGTAAAACAACCCTTGTGAACTTACTCATGCGTTTTTATGAAGTAAACGGAGGTACAATTAAGATTGATGGCGTCTCTATTAAAGATATGACGCGTGAGCAGGTGCATGATCAATTTTGTATGGTTCTTCAAGATACATGGTTGTTTGAAGGCTCTGTTCGAGACAATATTGCTTATGCTAAACAGAATGTTACACAAGAAGAAATTGAGACAGCAGTAAAAGCAGTTGGTATTCATCATATGATACAAGCTATGCCAAAAGGTTATGACACGATATTAGATGAGAACATCACGTTATCTGTGGGTCAAAAACAGTTGATTACGATTGCAAGAGCGATCGTGGCAAATGCACCGTTGTTAATATTAGATGAGGCAACAAGTTCCGTAGATACTCGTACTGAAATGCTCATCCAACAAGCAATGGATACTTTAATGAAAGGAAAGACTTCATTTGTAATAGCGCATCGATTATCAACGATCAGAAATGCTGATGCAATACTCGTAATGAAGGATGGTACCATTTTAGAAACAGGAACCCATGAACAACTTCTTGAACAGAATGGATTCTACGCCAATTTATATAATAGTCAGTTTGAAACTGCTTCATAGTGGATCAAGTTTCAACAAAAAAATAATAAAGTTTGATAGAAAAGAAAATCATCTCTTTGGTTAAACATAGAGGTGATTTTTTTATATTGGAGAAAGCTAGTTCTTACATGTTTCATGTCATCAGGCGCGATGATATAATCTTTTGTATCTGATGATATATATATTTACATAAATAATGATCTTCCACACTAAATGTACATGCCACTAAAGCTCTTATTAAGGATTAGGAGAGATGTTCAATGAGGCCGCTGGTTCTCGACTTTCAGGAAGTGGAACATTCGCAACTATTGCTTGTTGGCGGAAAAGGGTTGAATTTAGGGAAATTATCAAAAATTGAAGAAATTCAAGTGCCTGAAGGATTTTGTGTGACAACCGTGGGATATCAACAAGCCCTCGAACATAACGAAATGTATTATGCTTTGCTGGATCAACTAACCATGCTACAAGTTGAAGATCGTGAACAAATTGGTCAAATCAGCAGGAAGATTCGAGAAATTATTATGGAAGCAGAAATTCCATCTGATGTTGTGAGAGCAGTTACTCACGATCTCTCCCGGATGGGGGATGAACATGCCTATGCCGTGCGGTCTAGTGCGACTGCTGAAGATTTAGCACATGCTTCTTTCGCGGGTCAACAAGACACCTATTTAAATATCATTGGCATTGAAGCCATCTTACAGCATATCAGCAAATGTTGGGCTTCACTATTTACGGAACGCGCGGTAATCTACCGTATGCAGAATGGATTTGACCATAGTCAGGTTTATTTATCCGTTATCATTCAAAGGATGGTTTTCCCGCAAGCATCAGGGATTTTATTTACCGCTGATCCGATTACTTCTAACCGAAAGTTACTATCGATCGATGCCAGTTTTGGACTTGGAGAAGCACTAGTCTCTGGCTTGGTGTCTGCGGATTGTTATAAGGTACAGGAAGGGGTAATCGTCGATAAGAGGATAGCTGTTAAAAAATTGGCGATCTATGGGCTAAAGGAAGGTGGAACAGAGACCCGGCCGATCGATCACGATCAACAAAAGGCTCAAACACTTACTGAACCTCAAATTTTAAAATTAGCACACCTAGGAAGACAGATCGAAGCTTATTTCGGTCAGCCACAAGATATCGAATGGTGTTTAGTTGACGATGCATTTTATATTGTCCAGAGCCGGCCTATCACGACTTTATACCCGATCCCTGAAGGTCATGATCAAGACAATCATGTCTATGTATCTGTAGGCCATCAACAAATGATGACAGATCCCATGAAACCTCTCGGATTGTCCTTTTACCTGTTAACGACTCCTGCACCCATGCGAAGCGCAGGTGGAAGGTTATTTGTTAATGTCACACCAATGCTTAGTGCGCCTAGTAGTAGAGACATGATAATAGAAGCTTTGGGGAAATCAGATCCGCTCATCAAAGACGCACTCCTGACCATCGTTGGGCGAGAAAATTTTATAAGAACGACCCCAGATGCCGAAAAAGTACCAAGCCCCAATAAAAGTAATGAAGGTACATCGTCTGCAGGTGATCCAGCACCCCTAGAAAACGATCCGACCCGTGTCTCTAATTTGATTAAGAGCAGTCAAACTTCGATAGAAGAGCTGAAATATAACATTCAATCGAAATCAGGAGTTGAGTTAGTTGATTTTATTCTGGAAGATATCCAACAATTAAAGAAGATTCTATTTGACCCGCAAAGTATGAGTGTGATTACGGCTGCTATGGATGCTTCAGCATGGATCAATGAGAAAATGAACCAATGGTTAGGTGAAATAAACGCAGCAGATACGCTTTCACAATCTGTATTAGGGAATATCACTTCAGAAATGGGGTTGGATCTCCTCCATGTCGCAGATGTAATTCGTCCTTATCCAGAAGTCATTGATTATTTACAACAAGTAGAAGACGATAACTTTCTAGATGAACTAATTAAGTTGGATGGTGGACAGGAAATCCAAGAGGCATTCTATGAATATCTCAATAAATATGGAATGCGATGTGCCGGAGAAATCGATATTACTAGAACACGTTGGAGTGAAAAACCAGCCACGCTTATCCCCTTGATTCTTAGTAATATTAAGAACTTTGAGCCTAATGCGGGCCATCGGAAATTTGAGCAAGGGCGACAGGAAGCTTTAAACAAAGAACAAGAGTTATTAGATCGATTAAAACTATTACCGAATGGTGAGCAAAAAGTCAAAGAAACCAAACGAATGATCGACATAATCCGGAATCTAAGTGGTTATAGGGAATATCCCAAATACGGTATGGTTAACCGCTACTTCGTTTATAAAAAAGCTTTATTGAAAGAAGCCGAACAACTTGTACAAGCTGGCGTTATCCAGGAAAAAGAGGACATTTACTTTCTGACTTTTGAAGAACTTTATAAGGTCGTAGGTACACATGAACGGGATGACCCGGGTTGTCTAGTCGAGCAGCAAGCAAAAATTCCGACCAGACTAATCATCAACAAGCGAAAAGAAGAGTACACATTGTATAAGAAACTAACTCCACCACGTGTGATCACGTCTGATGGTGAAATTATTGTAGGTGTGTACAAACGCGAAAATCTTCCAGCCGAATCCATCGTAGGTCTAGCTGTTTCTAGCGGAGTAGTAGAGGGGCGGGCACGTGTCATCTTGAACATGGAAGAGGCGGATCTGGAGGTTGGTGATATATTAGTAACCACCTTTACTGATCCTAGCTGGACACCATTGTTCGTATCCATCAAAGGCCTGGTTACCGAAGTTGGCGGACTGATGACCCATGGAGCAGTTATCGCACGTGAATATGGCTTACCAGCGGTTGTCGGAGTAGAGAATGCTACTCAACTCATAAAAGATGGGCAACGAATTCGCGTACATGGAACAGAAGGGTATATCGAAATATTGTAAGGCTGAATACGGAAAGTAAGTAGCCTGTGTTTTTATTTTATATACAAAGATTGGAGGAGTTTACATGAACGAACGATTAATAAAAGTAGATGGAATTGAAATATGTATCGACAATTTCGGAGAACCCGTTAACCCGGCTATATTGCTGATTATGGGTGCCCAATCTTCATTGATATGGTGGGAGGAAGAATTCTGCCAGCGGTTAGCAGATGCAGGGCATTATGTCATTCGTTATGATAACCGTGATGTTGGACGTTCTACAACTTACGAACCTGGTCAACCGGGTTATTCTTTCGAAGACATGGCAGATGATGCCGTACGAGTATTGGATGCTTATAAGATTGAGCAAGCGCATGTCTTAGGCATGTCTATGGGCGGTATGTTGACTCAAATGATAGCTCTCCGGCATCCAGAGAGAGTTCTAACCATTACTCTCTTATCAACGTCCAATTTTGCTCCGAATCTGCCTCCGATGGAGGAAAGGATTATGGATTTCTTCTCGAATATGGGAGTTATAGATTGGACAAATGAACAATCGGTAGCTGAATTTACTATTGGTAGATCAAGAATTCTAGTAGGTTCAAAGTATTCTTTTAATGAGGAAAAGGTTGGAATTTTGGCTAAAAGGGAATTTGCAAGAAGTAACAATATAGCCAGCATGAGTAATCACGCCTTGGTGACAGGTGGTGAATCCTATCTGTCTAGAACGGCTGAAATTAAGGTGCCCGCACTGATTATTCACGGTACTGAAGATCCCATTATTCCGTATGAACACGGGAAGAATCTTGCTAACGAAATTCCTGGTGCGGTTTTACTGACACTGGAAGGTGCTGGGCATGAGCTTCATGAAGACGACTGGGATTTAGTAATCCATTATATTTCGAAGCACACTTCAATGCCAAATTAGTTCACCGAGCAAATCTCCTATCATTTCATTTTCCTAAACCGCATTTCATGCGGTTTTTTTACGTTCGTACACATGAAAGACTTGTACACAAACAATAAATATATTTATTGATTAAATTACATTATTTCTATAAAATGGTATTTATGGATAACTTAATAGTCTTAATTGTTTCAATTCTATGTACTAGAATTTGAAACAATAAGTAAGAACCGTTACAGCCAACGTATTTTCACTTTTATTCTTGAAGGAGGAGATAGAATGAAAACGGAAGTTAAGCTAATACCTTATCAGGTCGTATCGGTGGAGGAGCAAGTAAGTGAAATTCCACAAGGGATTGAAATGATTCAAGCCCCCAAGATGTGGAATCAATCTAAGGGAAAAGGTATCGTAGTAGCTATACTAGATACTGGCTGCGAGATTACTCATCCAGATTTAGCAGGAAGAATTATAGGTGGCAAGAATTTTACTGATGATGATAAGTCAGATCCTGAGGTATATATCGACTATAACGGACATGGGACACATGTGGCGGGTACAATTGCGGCAATTAGTAACAATACTGGTGTAGTAGGTGTAGCTCCAGAAGCTAGTATGCTAATTATTAAAGTATTAAACAAAAGAGGCTCCGGTCAATATGAATGGATTATTAATGGAATTAATTATGCGATAGAACAAAAAGTAGATATCATCTCGATGTCACTTGGTGGACCGGAAGATGTGCCTGAACTACATGATGCTATAAAAAGAGCCGTAGCAGCAAATATTCTTATGGTTTGTGCAGCGGGTAATGAAGGTGATGGAGATTCTAGAACCGATGAATTTGGTTATCCTGGTTGCTATAATGAAGTGATTAGTGTAGGTGCTATTGATTTGAGCCTAAATTCTACAGATTACACGAATTCGAATAACGAGGTAGATTTGGTCGCTCCTGGTAGTGAAATTATATCAACCTATTTGAATGGGCAGTATGCGACGTTAACAGGGACTTCTATGGCCACGCCTCATGTAACTGGCGCTTTGGCTTTGATTAAGCGAACGATTCCTCTTGGTAATTCCCCACGACTAGAAGGTAACGGATTACTCTACTTAACCACATTGGACGAACTAACCAAAATATTTAATCCAGAAGTCATAGTGAAATTATTAGCATAAATATAAACGAAACCGAAGAGAAGGGTTCCACGACATTGCGTTGTCATGGAACCTTTCGTTTGTTTCGTATAAGCCTAATCGTTAGCAAATTGCCAAGTTAAGTTATCTATTTGAAGTACAGTATAGGTTGACCCATTCTGTTGGAACTCATTGAGTTAACTTCAATGCCTTATCTGGAATGTCTTCCTTTTGTATTATTGTCCAACTTTTCGTGTAAGAACCTTTGGCAAGTACTTTCACATATGTGTCCTGTTGCTGTTCTTCACTTGAAGAGAACGTGATTGCTGTCTTCTCACCCTGCGCTGTGTAACCAGTTAGATTATATCTGTAGCGGGTCCATTCATTTTTACCTTCAGTCTTGGCAGGTATATTGATGACTGCATAGACAGTTGCCTCTTTATAAAAAGGATTAAACTGATCAAAGTCCCGTTTGAATGTTAGATATAAGCCCGAGCAAACAATAATAGCGATTAGTACAAAAATAAACTTTTTTTTCATGGAAATAAACCTCCTAATAATAGTTGTTACAACATAGCGTTCTTAACGACTTTTCGATAGTAACCGAGAGTGAAGAGAGCGAACATGAAATAGATAATAGTATAAGCTGCTATGGAAATGATCGTAGGAATGGTAATGTCGGAAATAAACATAAAGGAAGCTGCTTTAACTGCAAAGATCGAATGGAGAACTCCAATACTCAGCGGGAGAAGAAATACAACCATCTGCTTTCGCATAATGCCCTTCATAAGCATCTTCTCGTCAAAGCCAAGCTGCCGTAGCGTCCTGAAGCTCTGTTTCTCCTGCTCAGCCTCAGTCATTTGTTTGAAATACAGGATACTGCCTGTTGAGGCAAGAAAAGCAAGTCCTAGAAAGGCTGCTATAAAAATCAATATCCCCGTTAACTCCAGTACGCTTCTATATTGTGAATAGAAATCGTATGAGAAATGTTCATCTAGTTCATATTTCTCGTAAAGGGAGGAGGCCAGCGCAAGCTCCGTCATGTCCGGAATATGATACGTGTCAAACTGTACCTTTTCAAAATCAGAAGTTTTAAACATTCTAGCCTCAATATCCTTTAATGTGGCTTCTGAGACTACAATCTGACTTCCGAATATATTGGCATTAAGCATATTCTCCAATACTAATTCATTTAGTGCATAGCTGACGTTCTGTCCAACTGCCTGGACCTCAATCCTTGTGGGATAACGCTTAGAGAGATCAATGTCGTCAAATGCATTCATTCCTCCAGCATTGTATTGTAATGCCTCACCATCGGAAGGTACGGATAGACTTCTCCCCGCATCTTGAAGCTGTTCGGCCGGGAGCCATATCAAATCTCCCTCCCTACGGCTGGATTTATCTAGTCGATTCAGGATCACTCCCGTTGTCCGGATCGCTTCGATTGTATTATGGTTGAAGTGAATTCCTTTGCTCTCCAGCTCACTCATAAACTTCTGTGCATCCAGTTGTCTATTCTCAAATGCGAAATCATCAGGCATAGCCATGCGGGTATCATGCTCTGCAGAGTAATAAAAAGAATAGGCCATCGTTACAAGTGTGATTGTTAGAGCTGATAATACGGTAATCAAGGTAAGCGAGTTGGCATTTCCTTTCATCCGGTGCATGAGCGGAGCAAGGGACAGACTGTTGTACAATCCAAGATGCCCTTGTTTCCGTCGACGGATCCAGGAGAAACACCATCTGATCGTTACACGGAACAATATATAGGTTCCTGATATAGTTGCTACCATGACCAGTAATGCATTCAACACTAATTGCTCATCTACCATACGACCTGATAATTCATATCCATAGCTAAGTAGCACAACACCAAGCACGGCATAAATGGCCGTAGGAATAGACGGAGGCTTGCTGGATAGATCAGGCTGTTGATCAGCTTGAAATAAATTTAGCAGCGAACTGCGATAGATCATGACTACGATTTGAACGGAAGTAATCACAACAACAAGAACAAAGACGAACACCGTCTCGATGGCTGCTGGGAAAGAAAAGTCTATGGCAGGTATACCATCCAAGCGGAGCAATTTCATTAGAATTAGGACAAACAGACGGGATACCAGTGCTCCACAGATAATCCCTGATAGTAGCGCACCTAAACCGAGAAGAACATTTTCAATGATTAGATAACGAGCAACCCAGCCTTTGGATAGACCGATGAGTTGGTACAATCCGACTTCACGGCTACGCCGGCGCATAAAAATACGGTTAGATGAGACTGCAAAGATGACGATAATTACAATCAGCAATAGGGCTGCAGATTGAAAAGCTACCAGAAATTTATCACTTGAATCCAACATGGATTGTACCTGCTGATCGTGCTGCAAGGAAGCGAATACGAAGAACAGACTCATACTGAAAATTAGAGCGAAGAAATACAAATAGTAATGCTTCACATTTTGCCGCATGCTACGGAGTGCTAATTCAATGACTGTCAATATGGTCGCCCCCTAATACAGCCTGCACGTCGATGATTTCTTTGAAGAACGACTGTCTGGATTTCTCCCCTCGATACAGTTCAGAATAAATCTTCCCGTCCTTTAGGAATACCACACGATTACAGTAGCTGGATGCAACTGGGTCATGCGTGACCATAATGATGGTAACCTGTCTTTCTCGGTTCACCTCTTCCATGACTGATAATAAAGATGAAGCGGACTTTGAATCCAAAGCACCGGTAGGTTCATCTGCGAAGATGATGGAAGGCTGATGGATAAGGGCACGTCCAGCGGCAGTGCGCTGTTTTTGACCACCAGAGATTTCGTACGGGTATTTTTGCGATAGTTCCTTGATACCGAGCACATCAGCAATGGCGTTGAACTCTCTCTCTGCCTTCTTTTTGCTTATTTTACTAAGGGATATAGGCAGGAGGATGTTCTCCTTAACCGTTAATGTATCTAGAAGATTGTAATCTTGGAAGATGAATCCAAGCTTATTTCTACGAAAAGCTGAAAGGGCCGTATTGTTCATGGAAGAGATATCTTCGTCCTCGATTAGTATCGTCCCATCTGTAGTCCGGTCAATCGTCGCCAGTACGTTAAGCAAGGTTGTCTTCCCAGAACCGGAGGGACCCATAATTCCTACAAATTCTTTGCGGAGAACACGTAAATCGATTCCCTTTAATACCTGTTGAGCAGCGCCCTTTGAACCATATGATTTGTGAACGTTGCGAGCGTGAAGGACTGTTTCTTGTTCATGCCATTCATTCATGTTGAACCTCCTAAATTTGATTGTAGCTTAAGTGTACGTTGAACTCCCCGGCTTGTCGCACGTTCTGGGTGACGAGTTGAACAGGTAGATGACAGTTTTGTCATGTTCAGAAAAAAACAGTCAAGAATAATCTTGGCTGTTTATAACGGTATATTTTCCTCTTGACCTCGTCTAACCGTTTCGAATGCATTGGGATCCGTAAAAGTGATTCGCATCGTCGTACCTTGCCTCTGATCAGCTAGGACATGGAGTGCAACACCTATTTTTCCTGCTACAGTCTGGGCAAGATAGAGCCCAAGTCCAGTAGCAGCATTATGAATTCTTCCATTCTCGCCTGTGAATCCTTTATCAAAAATACGAGGCAGGTCATGCGGTTGTATCCCCGGACCTTCATCAATCAAATCTAGGATAACATTCACTTGTTCTGACATCGTTGTTACGAATGTAATAGCCTTACCGGAAGCACTGTATTTAATAGCATTAGTCAATAATTGCCGGAGGATGAAGCGGCACCATTTACGGTCTGTAACGACCATAGCATCATCACCTTCGATGCTGACCTCTAAATTCTTCTCCATACACCATGGAGCCAATTCCCGGATTTCTTCTGCCGCAAGACGTTGTATCGAGACTCGTTCAAGCGCGTAGTCTGATTCCAAGGCAGGAAGGCGAGTCATATACAGCTGGCGGTCGATAAGTAAATGAATCCGCAGCCATTCTGATTCGATTCTACGTAGACCCGCATCACTAGGTCGTGCGTCTAAGATTAACTTCATAGCAGTAAGCGGAGTTTTAACCTCATGAATCCAGGAAGCCGTGAAATCATTTTCGATCAGTTGGGATTCCTTCAATTGAGAAAGCTTACGTTTGAACTGGTAAAAGGCCTCTCGTAATACATCGTTCGTTATGCGATCCAGATGATTATCAGGTTCCGGAAGACTCTCCATCCAATCCGAGGCCATGACTTCTTGCAGCTTAGCGAGGGCTGCTATATATTTCGTTTCTTTTTTGTAACGCCATACAAAAAACACAAGAAATATAATGACATATAAAGTATTTAAATAAAGAAGAGAAGTCAATTCAACATGAATTCCCTGCTCGAAAAGGATAAGGACATCGGTTAATCCTAGTAAACTAGCAATTAGCAGAATCCAGCTTTTTCTTGTTATGATGTAACGGATAAACATAGCGGTATCCTCCTATAAAGTGACGGCCATATAACCCATCCCTTTCTTTGTAACAATTCCGTCTGAAAGTCCCAGCGGTTCTAATTTATTTCGTAACCGGGTAACATTAGCTGTAAGGGTGTTATCATTTACGAACTGTTCGTCTTCCCATAGCTTACGGAGCAAGTCATGACGGGAGATAATCGTATTATTAGCTTTCACGAGCGCGATCAACAAAAAGAATTCGTTCTTGGTCAAATCAGCTTCCTCATCTGATTTACGGATAACGCCTCGTTTTAAATCAATCAAAGCACCGTTCCATTCGAGAATATCTGTCTGGCCTTCTCCATAAGCATAAGTTCTGCGAAGAATTGCCTGAATTTTGGCATATAACACATTCGCATGAAAGGGTTTCTGGACAAAATCATCCGCCCCCATATTAAGCGCCATCACCATATCTAAGGGGTGATCGCGTGAGGATAGGAAAATGATAGGCACCTCGGATACCGAGCGGATTTCTCTGCACCAATGAAAACCATCAAATTTAGGGAGCGTGATGTCCATAATAACGAGATGTGGTTGTTGTTCCTGAAATGAACGCATAACCTCGTCGAAATCATCCGGTCTCGTTACCCTGAAATCCCAAGCTTCCAGTCCTGTTTTTAACGCTTCAAATAGCGCATGATCATCTTCCACTACAAATATATTAAACTCCATAGAGTGAACCTCCCAATATATACTAGACGATAGTTACGACTTCACCTCTGCTTAAGTTATAAAGCATGTTATTATAAAATGCAATTTTAACCAATACATTAAACTCTCTATCTACGCGCTAAAGGAGAATAGTATGAAAGTCAAACTGCTTGAGATAGTGCTATGTATTGTGTTAGGTTTTTTTACGGGAATATGGCTGAGCGGTAATGGGATTCATTTGAACGAGAGTGGCGTTGAAATTCTACTTGGTTGCATTCTATGGATTTTGATCTTTGCTTATTTCAAAAGAAAATAAACCTGCAAACGAGGATGATATGGTAATCATATTAACATTATATAGTTTGACATATTGCAAATAATCAATATACAATAATCACATGAATAACCCAATCGATATTTTTAAAGCACTATCTAATGATGCTCGTCTTCAAATCTTGGAATGGCTGAAGAATACAGAAGTTCATTTTTCACCCCAGGAAGGAATTGATCTTGTTGAAGTAGGGGTATGTGTGAGTCAGATAACTAGTAAGTTAAACATGAACCAATCTACTGCATCTCAATATCTCTCTATTTTACAACGAGCTGGGTTAGTTAAAGCTACTCGTATTGGTAAATGGACATATTACAAAAGAAACGAAGATGCAATTAATCTGATTGGTTCGTATCTCCAAAAAGGTGAATAATACTGATAGATCGTATTGAATTCAGTATATTCACTTTTTTGTAAAGCATCATATTGATATATTGCAATACATCCATTTTATTTACACGCACATATCGACATATTGCAATTCGTTAAAATATAGTTTTCTTATATAACAAATTTAATTCATCGAGATGGGTGACAGATAGTGTTTGAAACACAAAGGAAATTGCATATACAACAAGTATTTACTTAATCTTCGACTTCCTTAACATGTGGCTAATGTAGCTGCGTTTAATAGATTGAATTTCACGTGAAAGATTGGACAGGCTGTATAAATTGCACCCCATTTCCCAACAATATGAAAAATAGAGAGGATTTGATTTAGATGAAAGCATGGCAAAAACAAGGTGTAGGACTAGAGAATTTAAAATTAGTAGATGTGGAAGTACCACAACCAGGACCGAAACAATTATTAGTTGCAGTAAAAGCTGTATCTCTTAATTTTCGAGATAAGTCAATTATGGATGGCGATTATTTGCCAGATTTAATGAGTAAACCTTTTATTCCCGTATCAGACGCAGCCGGCGTCGTAGTAAGTGTAGGCTCAGAGGTTACTGAATTTAAAGTTGTATTATAAAAAAATGAGGGTGTTAATATTCGGTTAATCTAATTAATGAGAGAACGATTTATGAAATTGATTCAATATGTAAAAACACCTGATTGGGAGACAGAAGTATTAAGACTCACCAATGGTAAAGGAGCAGAGCATATCTTAGAAGTGGTTGGTGGAGATAGCATTAATCATTCGATTGAAGCTCTAGCTCTACAAGGACACATTTATATTATTGGTTTTCTGAAAAGTATGATGGCGGAAGTTAACTTATTTTCACTTCTAGCTAAGCAAGCTAATATACAAGGAATCTATGTGGGTCACCGCAAAGCATTCGATGATATGAATAAGGCTTTTGAAGAATTGAAGATTAAACCCGTTATCGATACCGTATACTCGTTTAATGAAGCTATTGAAGCATATGAACATCTAGGCCGAGGAGCTTTTGGGAAAATCATCATCAGAGTTTCAGAATAAACAATAAACTTTAATTATAATAGCTTGTATTAGATTAAGAATGAGCAAATTAATACAAATATGAGATCAGTAAAGCCTGATAATTCAGGCCATTTTTATTTATTTAAGGCATTTCTTTGTAATGAGAAATGCTTTTTGTATTTTAGAAAATAACCACTATATTATACATATCAATAAAAATATATTGTTTTACAATAAATTTTATGTTAGATTCATATTAATAAAAAAATTGTGAGGTGCTTTTTATGAAACGAGGAACAACACTCATTTTAAAGATAGCTGTTATTCTTATTGGAATTCCAGTTCTTGCTTTGTGTATATTTTTGGTGCCTGAGATTGCGAATTTTGCAGCAAAATTGTATCCTGATCATGCTTATATTAAATATCTCGTTTTAATCGATTTGTATGCAACAGCGATACCCTTTTACTTTGCTCTGTATCAAGCTTTTAAACTATTAGGCTACATTGACAAGAATAAAGCTTTCTCGGGATTATCTGTAAGAGTTTTAAAGAATATAAAATACTGTGCAATCACTATAAGTATGTTATATGTGGTAGGCATGCCACTCTTCTATCTCATGGCGGAGAGAGATGACGCCCCAGGTGTCATATTACTTGGAATGGTCATGATTTTTGCTTCAATGGTCATCGCAGTCTTTGCTGCGGTTCTTCAAAGGCTTTTACAAGAAGCCATCGATATAAAATCAGAAAATGACTTAACAGTCTGAGGTGAATAACATGGCGATTATAATCAATATTGACGTGATGCTGGCAAAAAGGAAAATGAGCGTGACAGAACTTTCAGAAAGGGTTGGAATCACAATGGCCAATATATCCATATTAAAAAATGGAAAGGCAAAAGCGATTCGATTATCCACTTTAGAGGAGATTTGTAAGGCTCTAGAATGTCAGCCTGGAGATATATTAGAATACAAGAGTGATAAAGAATCCCAAAGCTTAAATGGACAATCAAACGATTTGAACTAACGTGGAATAATAGTTGAATAATACACAATGATGAGCAGGAATTACGTATCCTGCTCTCTTTTAATAAGCTCTAACGGGAAGTTATGCGCATAAATACAAAAAATTCTTTAAACACTCCATTATCCATATACCAATTTAACGGTAAACTGACTTAGAGGAAGAAATTTGTATCCTAGATTGGAGAACCCGCACAAAAATTGGATGAACCTTATCGTCAATATGTTTATTACTTAGGTAGAGCAGGATTAGGAGTAGATGACAGTTTGTTACGACTCAATTTTAATAAGAATGGTGAACTTGAGAGTCATGAGGTAACACATGATTAGGTAAATCGCACCGAGGGAGTTCGATTTTTCGCCTTTAATGGAAAGCGGTATTGGTAAGGTAATTCATTGAACTCCCATGGAAGAACGGAATTACTTCTATCATCTGTGGTACGGCGCTTGCGCTGCATGTATGGCTAACGGGATATTTAAGTTGAATGATACACATTAATGGGCAGGCGCTACGGTAGCCTGCTGTTTTCATTGAAGTAACGGGCAGTTTAACGCACCGCATTGAACGCATTTTTGTAATGTTATTAAGACAAAGGACTATGAAGGCGAATTTATTGCATCGATTAAGACAGTTTCAATTGAAGGCAGTAAACCACTGTATGAGATCACAACAGCTTTTGCGAATATAAACGGTACAGCATCAAGTATTACATACATCGATCGTGATATTAGAAATACAGGAAGCAATACTATCCAACTAAATGAAAGCTTGGATGTCTCAGAAAATGACGAGGTTGCTGTATGGGGGATGCAGTCCACAAATAAGAATGATTGGGAAACCATTGATTTAACTCCGGAACGATTGAAAAACGCAAAATGGGCTTTGATATTTAAGTTATCTGTAAACTGACAAATCGTGGTTTATTACGCTAAACGGGACACGAGAGTGGAAGATCATGCAACGTTGAGCTATCTCTTGTTTATTGAAGTAACGGGAAGCATTCCTGTAATGAGAAAGAATGACGTTTGAACAATAAAATACCTCTTGATATCATAAGAATTGTCCTAAGCTGGCCAGCGAAAGGGACGAATTCGAATGTCAGGAGGCAGATAATATGAATTATAACCAAAATGAGAAGATAGCTCAAATCACTTCTCAAACGCTAATAGTTGGCGTAGATATCGCTAAGTACAAGCACGTTGCACGCGCACAGGATTTTAGAGGGCAAGAGTTCAAGAAAGCTTTCCATTTTGAAATTACAAACTCAGATTTCAATCACTTTCTAGGTTGGATTCAACAACTAATGAAAGATCAAGGGATGGAAAAAGGCATGTTCTGTTCTTGGGTAAATTAGCTCAATAAATTCTATAAATAAGATTATATATGGTATAATATGTAAACATATTTTAAAAATACTAAAGCGTTATGAAATGGTGGACTAAACGAATGGAACGTACAATTCAATTAATGGAAACCCATTTAAATATCGATCTTGGAAATCCGCCCTTTTTTAAATTAGATAACGGGTTGCAAATTCCATACTCTTCGATTAAGGGGATAACAACAGGTAGACCCATACCAAATGCTTTCAAGCTTTATGGTGCTTCTTTTGGAGGAACAAGAAATGGATTATTTAGATTCAATGGAGGTTATCATCTCTACTTTTTTTATAATGAGGTTGATACCCTTCATTTTGACTTGAATAATTTTCTTGTTGGTAAATTTAAAATATCAAAGTTAATTATTGATGTTAAAAACCCTGAAGAAATAAGTAAAACTATCTCCGAAAGATTGACGTGATAGTTCAATACCGAAAGGTCTACCGCACTGGTTGATCTCATAATACGAACGGGCAGGTTAACGTAAGAAAAGGTGGAATTTATAAATTAAGAAAATGGTCCTACAAAAGGAGTTCAATCAATGAAGCTTTTCACAAAGGAAGTAAAGAAAATCGTAATTGATGAGTGCTTATTTCATTGCATAATTGACCAATCGCCTTCAAATGAGTCAATATGTTTTAAAATATATCCTTCAAAAACTAAAACATCGCATTTTTTTATACTATTTTCTTGGGAAGTTAATTGGTCCACCAACTTATGTGAACCGAGTGTTTGTACTAGTATAATTAAATATACAATAAAAAATGGTTGGGATTATACAAAAGAAAAGAGCGTAATGAAAATAGAGCAAGGTGATTTTCTTGTCAATGAATTAAAATTAAATCCATAATTCATTAACGGGGAACTTTAGTTGAATGATACACATTAACGAGCAGGCGTTAGCCTGCTGTTTTCATTGAAGTAACGGGTAGAAAACTTACAATATATGCTAGTATACAATAGAGTACATATCATATAAACGAGGAGAGTGAAAACCTATGGTGAAACAACTGATTATCGGGGACGTCATGCATGAGCTGGCCAGTACGCGTCGTATCCTGGAACGCTTGCCCAAGGAGCATATGACGTGGAAGCCGCACGTGAAATCAATGACGTTGGGCGGGTTGGCCACGCATCTGACTAATCTGCTGAACTGGCAACTCGAAATTCTTCTTTACCCGGAACTCGATCTTTCGACCGTGCCGCTTCGGCGGGAACCATTGGAAAGACGCGAAGACGTGCTAGAGGAATTCGACGCTAACGTTGTCAAGATTCAAAAGCTGTTAGCCGAATGCGACGAGAAAACGCTCGGTGAGGAATGGAAATTACGGAACGGTGACCTTATCATCTTATGCCAACCTCGGGCGATCGCGCTTCGCAACTTCGGATTGAACCACATGGTTCACCATCGGGCGCAACTAGGGGTTTATTTGCGACTTCTCGATATTCCGGTGCCGGGCCTCTATGGTCCCTCGGCCGACGAAATACAAATGAACTAAAGCTCGCCAAAAAGTCGCAGGACCTCGGCATGACCGCCGGTACTCTGCGACTGATTTTTTGGGACGAACATTTTCATGGGGCATAAATAAAAAGACGAAGCCAATTATGGCTCCGTCGATGAACTATTGCACCGAAAATACAGTCTCTAGCTCAGGAATATATTCCTTGACCATATTTTTGTGTTCCACCAGTCCCGTATCCCCAGCTGGGATTTGACCTTCGGATACGACTAAATACGGTTTAATGGTTACGGTACGTGGTTGAGTCTTGAATGGCTCAAAGCGAATGTTATAAGATTCGCTAAGAGGGTGAGCACCGATGGGCTTCAGTTGAACACCATGTTCATCCACAATGTCATATTGAAGAGCGATAACGCCCCCGTTAGCACCCTTGTATTTCGAAGGGATAGAAGCGAGCATTTCTTCTATGCTCTGGCCCGGTTTGGTTGTGTACTCAACAGATACCTGCGTTGTGATGGGGGTGATTTCCAACTTGCTGATCTGTAAGTTAATGTTTTCGTAATGCTGGATCTCCTCTGAAGTTAGAACGGTAACGGGTGTTGATTTTGTAACAGGTAGAACGAATTGGAAGGGGTCATCGTAACCCTTTAACGTTACATTTACATTCAAGTCAAATTGATCAGAGAACTTAATAGACTGGTTTGTGCTAGTATTGCTGGTAACCTGAACGATTAGACTGGAAGCAGTCTCACCGTCCATGAATTCATAACCTACGTTCAGAGGTTGGTCTTTATAGAGAACCTCTAACGTATCCACCGCACCTTTATTGGTATCGGAAGGCGGTGAATTGGGCTCCGAAGCCAGAAGGTTTCCAGGAGTGGTTATATTCATAAGAATTCGGGTCCCGTCAAATAACAATGTTGGAATGTTCATTGTCACATCGCCATGGGTCACGCTTTGGTTAACGTTTGTGATGAATTCCTCGGCTTGTTGAACACCGGGATCTAAGTTCGTCTCACCCCATAATGAATAGATTTGTCCTAGAACCGGAATTTGCTTAAGTGCATCTGCCATTGCGGGCGATACAAATCCGGAAGCTATGAGGGTAAGTCCAAGGATTGCAGCGGCTGCAGTGGTAACCCACCATTTATTAAAAGTTCTTGATCCATTTATTTTGCTCTGAATGGGGGGAATGGAATGATCGGTTTCTCTGATCATTTGGTAAGTCTCATTCAGCTTGGAGCGTGTAATATCCGATATCTGATCGGGAAGTAAGCTTTGGCAGTTCTTTAATTGTTCTTCTAACTTAGTGTTTACCATGTCGTAACTCCTTTGTCTTGATTGATTTGTGATGAATGCTTTAGCTTTTTGCGTGCACGATGCAGCCGGGTCTTCACCGCTACCGTAGAAATTTCGAGAATGTCGGAAATTTGACTGATCGGCATGTCCTGTAAGTAATGAAGGAGAATGACAATCCGTAGGTTCTCCTCAAGATGTTGTACGGCATCCCATAATTCGATGTTCTCATAATCCTTTGAAGTGGAAGAGACATCGGGAAGCTCTCCATAAGGGAGGGCTCTTGAGTTGCTTTTGACCATTTTGTTGCATTCATTAATCAGAATTCGATAGATCCACGTTTTAAAAAAAGCGGGCTCTCTGAGTGTATGGATGGACTTAAAGGCCTTAAGCATCGTCTCTTGGAGGGCATCTGCACAATCTTCGTCTTTGTTGACGATGGAACGTGCAGTTCTATATAAAGGTAACTCTAACTTTTGCATCAACTGCATGAATGCTTCAGGGTCCCCAGCTTGGGCTTTGACGACAATAGGATCTGTATGCAAGGGTTCACCTGCTTTCTTGACTAAAAGTATTAGAATTTTTGTAACGTTACATATATTAGATCGAGTAGGTAGCTAGAAGGTTACATGGGGAAAAATACCAACCTATTCAGGGGACTGTATCTCGTTTATAACCAAAACACCTAGGTCCACCAATAGGTGTAGCTCCGGATCTCAACCGTTGAGATGAGTTATTTCTCCGTATCAGCCTAAGCTGGGATCATCTGATTCTGTTCGAGTAGTGACCATAACTGTTCAGTTATTTCTTCTACAGAACAGGGCATTTGTTGAGTTAACCACCATTCAATCACTCCAACAATCGCCGAACTCAGAAATTGTACAAATATCTCTTTACTCAACTCATTTAGGTTTAAATTATTTCCAACGATTTGTTCCATTACTTGATTACTCATTATTTTTTGTAAATGGTTTCTGAACGAAGGAATGCCTTTATTGCTTAATAAATTCCTATAAATGAGAGCGTTCTTCTCCATTTGTCTAAGTGTACGAAATAATGAAGACTTTGATGGAGCAGATTCTGTTCCATCCTCTGAGGAGCAACTTTCGATCAAATGATACAAATGAGCCTCTAGGCATTTATCCAATAGATCGTATTTGTCCGCGTAATGATAATAAATGGTGCCTCGATTGACATCAGCACGCTCTGCGATTTCATTAATCGTTATTTGTTCGAAATCTTTTTCTCCTATTAAATGAATTAATGCATCCATAATGGCTCTTTGGTTCTTTTTTGTTCTTCTATCCATGGAGACACCCCTTTTTTTAAACAAACCATTGTATTCTGTTGAAAACTCAACAAAACCGATAGATCTAGCGATAGATACTTGTTAAAGATGTTGGTAATCTTACTTTATTGAACAAATGGTCAAAATACAACAATTGTTAAAAAAGAGGGGATATAACCATGAGAATATTAGTTTTTGGCGCCGGAGTTCAAGGAAGTTATCTTGCTCATGCCTTAGTGCGCGGAAGAAATGATGTCACAGTACTTGCTAGAGGTAAGCGTGCTGAACAATTGATGAAAGATGGAGTTGTCATACATCATTATTTTCAGCATAAAAACACGGTCGATGAAGTAAAGGTCATTCAGGAGCTTCAACCTGAGGATCTGTATGATCTCATTTTTGTCGTGATGAAATACAATGATTTCCTATCCGTGCTGCCTATTCTAGCTGAGAATCAGAGTCAGAATATTGTTCTTATCGGTAACAATGCTGATGCCCATGGGATGCAGAACATTCTTCAAGAAAAGAGCGATGTAGCGAAAAATATAATCTTCGGTTTTCAGATAAGCGGAGGACTCCGAGAAGATAGCGGTCGTATCATTTGCATACGCGGAGGTGGACAACTAATACTTGGCAATCTGGATGGGGAGATCACAATAAAACCTTTACTAGAAAAAGCGTTTAAACATGTTAAATTTAAATTAGCTTATCATGATGATATGGATGCTTGGCTCAAAAGTCATATCGTCGCAATAGTAGCTTTAAATTCTGTTGGATATCTTTACGATGGTGATTTGAAAAAATTATCTAAGGACAAGAAGCTATTAAAGCAAGCTATATCAGTCATGGACGAGGGGTTTCATATATTAGAACAATTAGGATATACGATCACTCCTGCAAATCAAGTTAACTTTATTCGAAAACACAGACAGAGTGTATACTATGGTCTAAAAATAATACATAAATTACCGTTTATGAAATTGATGAATGGATCTTACAGCGAAATTGCAGCTTTGTTTGATTCGTTCGATCTGTTAAAACAACGATTAAACATTGCGACACCCCATTGGGACGAACTTGAGAAACAAGCGATGACCAAGTTTAAATCAAATAATCATTGAACTAACCAGGACTAGGTTAAGATTCTGTTTAACTTCAGTTTACATTGAACTGCTACACTATTTTGATTATGTGGTTGACCGCAGAAAGGAGCCTCATTATGAATAAAATTTTAGTTGTTGACGATGACCCGCATTTTCGTGAATTGGTGAAAGTTGTATTGCGGAAAGAGGGTTTTGCCGTATATGAAGCCGATGACGGTCTGGACGCACTTTCAAAATTAGAAACGGTAAAAGCGGATTTAGTTATCCTTGATGTGATGATGCCGAATATGGATGGCTTTGAGCTGTGTCGTGAGCTTCGAGTATCTTATGATATTCCTTTGCTCATGTTGACGGCAAAAGGTGAAACCTCACAAAAAGTAAAGGGCTTTCAGTTGGGAACAGATGATTATTTGGTGAAACCATTTGAGCCGCTGGAATTGGTGGCGAGGGTAAAAGCCATGTTAAATCGCTACCAGATTATTGCTTCTCAAAATGTTCAAGTCGGGAAACTGGTGATGAACCAAAAGAATTATGAAGTAACCGCTGGAGATGAGAAAATTACACTCCCGCTCAAAGAATTTGAGCTTTTGTTTAAATTGGCCGGGCAACCCGGACGGACATTCTCTCGCGATACGTTACTTGAAGATATATGGGGCTACGATTTTGAGGGAAACGAGCGGACGCTGGACGTTCATGTCAACCGCTTACGCCAGCGTTTTCCTGAGGGGAAATGCGCCTTTAGAATCACAACCATCCGGGGCTTGGGCTATCGCTTGGAAGTGGAATCATGATGAAGAGTAAGGCTGTCCATTTTGCAGAGCGAGCTATTTTAGAGTTGTTTGCGTTAATCATCTGTTTTGCTAACGCTTTTACTGCTGCGGTTACAGTGTGCTTTATCATCGTTTTACTTTCGGGAACCGAATTAACAGACGGCGTGATTTCTGCTTTTTATGTGTCTGCCTTTGCAACGTGGATACTGCTGTTTTTTTTAGTAAAAAAAAGCCAAAAGGTCAAGTCATTTTTGGGCATTGAGTTTGCCTCAAGAGCAATAAATATCCGAAGGATTACCTTAATCTTAATGATAACTGCAGTTCTTCTCCTTTGTTTTGCCATCTCACACGGGCTTACCAGTATCGGTTATGCGATTATCGGGTTTATGCCGGAGGCCCAAACCTCGCGGGATTTTTGGCTTTTTAACATTCTGCTCTGGGCGCTCCTTTTGTTTCTCGTCAAAAAGTTCTTGTGGGCGAAGCTGCCTTTTGGCAATCGATTTATCAGCAGGGGGGAAGTCGTTCAATATGTTGCCCTGACGGTTGTTATCGTTGCGGTCATATTGGGAGGGTTAGTCGTTGCTTACTTCTTGGCTTTCGTTCTGTATGTCTTGTTCACTGGGCAAAGATTACCGGAGGAAGGTCCCCCTTTGTTTCATCTCTTTTGGCATTACTCAGGTGTATTGATTTTCCTCTTGCTTCGTTGGTATTTCAAGAATTCCAATTTCACGAGTAATATCCGTTTGCTATCCGAGGTGATGGACGCTTTAGAAAGCATCTCGAAAGGTGATTTTAGTGTTCGGCTAAACCACGGTATGAAAGAAGTCGAGCCTTTTGCCAGATTAGTTAAGAGCGTTAACGAAATGGCTTTAAATTTGGAGCAGACGGAAAGTATGCGGCAGGAGTTCATCTCTAACGTGTCGCACGAGATCCAGTCCCCCCTTGCTTCTATTAAAGGGTTTACCTATGTCCTGCAAAGCGATGAATTAACGCCTGAAGAACGAAAGCATTTCCTAAGCATTATTGAAACAGAAACTGTGCGGTTGTCCAGATTGAGTGAAAACTTGCTGAAACTTGCCGCGCTTGAAGCCGACAGCATGAAATTTGAGCCGAAACCATACCGGTTGGATAAACAGATTCGGGCTTTAATCCTAAGCTGTGAACCGCAATGGAGCGAAAAGAAGATACACATGGATGCTTTTCTTGACAGCGTGACCGTCATGGCGGATGAGGATATGATGAGCCAAGTGTGGGTAAACCTCATTCATAACAGTATTAAATTCACACCAGAGGGCGGCAGTATACGGGTGGATTTACACAAACACGGGAAAGCCGTTGAATGTAAAATATCCGACACAGGCATAGGAATTGATGAGGACGCGCAAAAACATATTTTTGAGCGGTTTTACAAAGTGGACAAATCAAGAGAGCGCACCAAAAAAGGAAGCGGGCTGGGACTTGCTATAGTAAAGAAGATTGTGGAAACACACGGTGGAAAAATTGCGGTGCAGAGTGAACCGGGAGTAGGAACAGTGTTTACAATATCCTTACCCGTGTAGTACACAACTTGTTTTCTGATTGTTTTCTGATTGTTTTCTGATTGTTTCCTCTATTTGAGTAACAACAACCAGTAATTGCTTGAGACTAATACCGTCTCACTCCCACGGCATAACCCGGGGGTTATCTCTCACTCAATATAGAACAATTTTACCTGTCGAGGTAAAATTGTTCTTTTTCTGTGTTGGTTTAAATTCAGTTTATACAGCGTCAATATGATGGGTTTACAACGATGGAAACAACGATTCCACTTTGTAATTAATATCATGGAGATGGTTTGAATGAAAAGATGGTATAGACTTGATAACACGGGAAAGCTCTACTCTGCGGTGACGAAGAAGACAAACACTTGTGTTTTCCGTCTAGTAGTAATACTGACTGAAAATGTTGACCCAAGGGCGCTTCAGCAAGCTGCCGATATAACGATTAAACGATTTCCCACAATGGCGGTAAAATTGAAGAAGGGATTATTTTGGACCTATCTTTATGAAAACAACAATCCGCTGGTGGTACAGGAAGAATCAACCTATCCTTGCACGTCGATTATGGTGACCAAAGAAAATAATGAATATCTGTTCAAAATCATGTATTTCGGACGCCGGATTACGTTGGAATGTTACCACGTACTTGCAGACGGAAAGGGCGCGATGGAATTTTTAAAATCATTGGTATATCAATATTTGCTGGTAATTGGAAAAGAGGTTAAAGATGAAGGAATGATTCTGCTACCAGAAAAGGCCCCGGATCGGGAGGAAGAGGAAGACGGGTGCTTACGGTACTACCAAAGAGATGTTAGTAAGTCAAAATTTGAGACACAAAAAGCCCGCGCTATCCGGGGAACGGTTCTTGAGGAGTGTAGGACGAATGTTGTTCACGGTGTTATTCCGGCTTTGCATCTCAAAGATTACGCTCGACAGAACGGAACTACTATAACGGGATATTTGACGGCAGTATTCGCACAAGCGATTTCTTCATCCGATTCCCAGCAGGGGCAAAGTGATCACCCAATTCGGATTTCTATACCGGTTAATCTTCGAGGGTTGTTCCCGTCAAAAACACTGAGAAACTTTATTTCTCAAATCAGTGTAAGTATACCAGCAGATCCTGAGCAAACCTTTGACGAACTAGTGGAATCTGTAACAACGCAAATGAAAACCTCTATCACAAAGGAAGGTTTTGCTTCCATTATAGCAACATACGTCGGATATGAAAAAATGCTCGTGAGCCGAGTTATTCCGTGGTTTATCAAAAAGACGATAATCAACTTTGTATCAAAGCGGTCGGAAAGTACAACAACTGCGGTTCTGACTAACCTCGGAAATATTGAGTTGCCTAAGTCGATGGAGCAATATGTTGACATGATAGAGGCGATGCCATTACACAAAAGGGCTGCCTCTATAAACTGCGCTATCTGTTCTGTCGGTGGGAAGTTGAATATCTCTTTTTCAAGTAATATCTCTGAATCCGATGTGATAGAACACTTCTTCGACTTGGTTTCCGAACAGACCGGATTGGAAGTTGAGGTTTACTCGAATTGTCGGAATGAAACCGATACGCAGCCGGCAGATGCGCAAAGCCTCTATCCGCCTTATGCGGCGGTAGCACCCAAATGGACAAGAAAAATCCGAACGCGTGTAGGTAATTACTTGTACCAACCCACAAAAGGAATCAGAACGAGGTTTGTCAATCTCTTGCGCCAATGGAGAGCAATCATTCATGTTTAAGCATTAAAAATAAGAGGCTACGAGCTATATTCCAATGAAAGCATTTTGCGGCAATGGAAGAGCTTTTATCATAGAAAACGGCAGAAAAAGAGGATAATTGAACGGATGACTGGTGAGAAGATAACATTAAAAACAGTGTTTCATATAACATTTATAATGGGGCTGCTTCTGATCTTGATTTTGGCTATTTATGGATGGAGCAACGGAATTTTCACATCGTTGGAGTCGTTAAAGAACTTTGTCCAGAAAACTGGAGTTTGGGGGCCTATGGCGTTTGTGATCCTCCAAATCGTGCAAGTGGTCATACCGATCATTCCGGGAGGCATTAGTTTACTGGCGGGCGTGTATATATTCGGTCCTGTGGAGGGATTTTTGTACAACTACGTTGGGATTGCCGTTGGATCGGTTATCGCGTTTCTATTGGCGCGCAGATTGGGGATATCCTTTTTACAAATTGTTTCTTCCAAAACAAATTATGATAAATTTATTGGCTGGCTAGACAAGAAAAACCGCTTTGATACTAGTTTTACCATTGCCATTTTAATACCGGTAGTACCCGATGATTTTCTGTGTATGCTGGCCGGACTCACAAAAATGAAACTCGAAAAATTTATTGCAATCATCTTTTTATGCAAACCGCTGTCCATTGCTTCATACAGCTTTGGCTTTTCATGGATTTCGGGTATCGTTTAAGATTGGGAAACGCACAGCGGCAAAATCACGGTATAAGCCGAGGGTCGGGAACTGTGTTTACAGTATCTTTGCCCATATAGAGCGCATATCTTGTTTTCTAGCGCTGATAAAAGGAACAATCTTACCTGTCGCGGGGTAAAATTGTTCTTTTTCTTTTTGGTTTAAATTCAGTTTAAATGGCGTTAGTATGATTGATTCACAACGATGGAAGTATTGCTCTTAAACTCTGTGGCTTCCTGCTTGAACTAATACCGATTTCATAAGGAGGTTGACGAAATGATTGCAATCATCCTACACGAACAGGGTGGCATCTTTGGATGGAAACTCATGAGCCGTCAGAGTACGCGGTTTCATATGTACGGTAGGAATGGGGAGTACAATATGAAGTTCATATCTGCGGATGGACATTTTGAAGTGATTTACAACATAGATGGCGTAAAACTGACGATGGAAAACGACCCAATGAATATGGGAACGTTTAACTATGGAAATCCGATAAATGAAAAGTTCGACACGCTGTCTATGATGTACTGCCGTACTTCGAGTGGGGAAATTCACGGACGTCTGTGGAACAAGTTAATGGTTTGTCAGCTGGTCAGCACATGACTGGCGAAAATGACCACGTAATAGAGAGGTTTGAGCAATACTGGGAGTTGTTGTATGGAGAAAACCCAGAAGAGATGGGCGAAAGTGGACACGACCTACTGAGAATGTTGTACTTTTGCTTAGCCCTGCTTGCCTTGTCAAGGGGAATTCATCCGCTGATGGGAGATAGATACACGTACGTCCCCCTGGGGCTTGACGCTGGCTTGTCGTACATGTTCAGTTTCGGCAGGGGGCGTGCGAGCAAACCGTTCATTGGATGTTTCAAGCGTGAGCGGTTAAATAGAGGGATACCCGGCAGTAGGGGACCGCCATAGGCGAGGTATTTGGAGACTGTGTGCAAGCAAGCTGTTTTTTTGATTAGCTTTCCAAGCAATATTATGGAATGAAAAGAGTCAAGGAATGGCAAAATAAGAAAGTGGTATATAATCTCAATCCATTTTCCAAAGGAGGGTACTTGTTATGGCACACCAGAAGAGAAGGAAAGAAGCTGCCTGGAAGTCACGAAAGCAAGAACAGCATCCGCATGGTAAAATCAAATCGCTCAAGGAATTGTCCAGCGAATAGGACGAGGAGTATACTGCTTCGACAAAAAAGACTGTCGGTGATTTCACCGGCAGTCTTCTTCTTTGTTTTCGTATATTAAACCGATAACTTCTGTGGTTCATTTACAGTGTAACGTCCACTTACTGCAAGCATGATTAGAGAAATAATCATGAGTATACAACAGAATACAAATGAATACCGGTACCCTACAATACTGGCTAATCCTCCGCCAACAAGACTACCAACCAGTCTACCGATTGTGGATGAATTAGAGTAGAGCGTAGATGCATACCCAGGCTTACTCGGAAGAAGATCCTGAATGTAGCTAATACCAATCGCAGAAATTACGGCAACAAACACGGCAAGCAGAATTTGAGCTGCAAGCATCTGCCACATGGAGTCTGAGATCATGACAACGACGTAATACACTCCTCCTAGAATGGAGCCACACATCATCAAGATTCGATTACTATACTTTGCACTGAGTATTCCTAATGTAATCATAAAGGGAATTTCTAGCGCAGCACAAATGCTGCTGACTAGACCAACATCGCGAGTCGTTCCCCCAAGATTGTTCGTAATAAAGAGGGCGGTATTAAGACTACTCGTCCAGTGAGCTATGTACATGAGTATTAGAATTAAGAAGGGAAGCAGAATATTAGGGTTCTTATCCTTATCCAGAGGGAGACTTTTCACTTCCACTTTAGCATTACTTTTTTTCGGCTCATCCGTTTTTGATTTGAGAAACAGGAATATAAGCAACGGAGCAAGTAGGAATACACCGATCGTACCCGAGAAAATCCCCTTAAACCCAACAGCAGCAATTAACATAGTCCCGATTAATGGGCCAATAATGAAACCAAGCGAGAAAGCAGAACGCAAAGTAGAATTAGCAAATGCATGATCAGTAAAATCACTCTTCGTCACTGCTTCTCTAGAAATAGCGAATAATTGAGGCATACCTGGTGCACCGAGGGCAGTAAACACCGTCATATAGATAAATAAGATCGTGAAATCCTTAATGAGCAAGTATCCGCTAAAAGCTAATGCATTACAGAGCATGGAGACCATGTAAATGTTTTTACGATTCATACCGAGGTCAGAGCGTCTCCCGATTAGCGTACTGATCCATATCCCTGCAATTAACGTGACAGCTAGATAAATACCAAATAATCCGACAGATACTCCAAGCTGATCCGTGAAATATATGGATAAAAACGGTGAGCTGAGCGAAAGACCCATGCCCTGTAGTAACATACATAAAAAGAGTAGGCCATACGAAGGAATTGAAAATAGTGCAGTAAGTCGTTTGATCATGATCTGAAGTTACTCCTCTATATTTGGTTTAGATAGTCAATCTCGTTATAGTATACTTGAAAATGACAGTAATAATATATGTGATATTTTATCGTAGTGGATGGATACCTTACTGCTATTTGGATAGTAATTGTAGGGCTTGTAAAACTAGTTCGCTCCAGAATACACAATACCTATCGACTGTTCGAGCAAACAGTTTTATGATGGATACATAACAACTGACTGTTCAACCAAACAGTATTGGAGTGTGAGAGAACATGGCTAAGACACAAACGCCCAACCAAGACGAACGAAGAAGCGCCATTATGCAAGCAGCATTCACAGCATTCGGGCAGGTGGGTTACACGAAAGCAACCATGAAGGATATTGCAGCTAAGGCTGGTGTGGCGCAAGGGCTAATCGGATATCATTTCAGTACAAAAGAAACATTGCTAGTCGAAGTGGTTAGAGAGTGGATGATCAACAAAGGAATGAAGGCAGCCTTTGCGAACCTGGATCTACACGTATCTCCTTCGGAGATTCTTCAGCAGGGACTACGCCACGTGGTTAAATTTCGAAAAGAAAACCCAGAGTGGTTCACGTTATTAATCAGTCTTTGGACGGAGAGCGTGAACAATGAAAAGCTTGCCAAAGAGTTACTGGAACTGTACAAAGAAATGAAAGCGGGGATAATGGAGATTATTGATCGCATGGATCTGCAACTGGAACGGAGTGAAAGAGAGACTTTAGCGGTACTGATCCAGGCCGTTATTGACGGATTGAATCTTCAAGCTCCTGTACTGCTATCTCCAGATCCGATCTCCTATGAGCAAGTATCACGAGGAATCGGATGGATGCTTGACGGAATTCGATCTGAAGACCAAGAAAAGGGAGGATGAAACCATGAATAATAAGTTAATTAGAATCGAAGGATTGGTCGTTTTAGCTCTAGGTACTTTTTTATACTTTTCTAATGGGTACAACTGGGTGATATTCCTTCTGCTGCTGATGCTGCCTGATGTGTTCATGATCGGATATGCGTTTAGCAAAAAGGCGGGAGCGTATCTGTATAATTTTGCCCATACATTCATTACACCTTTGCTACTGTTACTGTTAGGGTTGGCTTTCTCGGTCGACTTCCTCATGATGATCGGCTTCATCTGGATGGTTCATATCGGAATGGATCGGATGATGGGCTATGGATTGAAATACGTAACCGATTTTAAAGACACGCATATTCAAAGAATATAACATTAACATATCGCACGGCCTATACGTCAACCATTGCTATAATGAACGGATGTAGCAGGTTAACAATTGGATAATTTATAGAACTATTAAACAACGTTGTCAGAAGAGGAAAGAACATTTTCAGAATAGAAAGAGATTATTTTCAGAATAGTTTCAGAATAGAAAAAGAATATCGTCCCTTTAGAAGTCGCTAATTTAGCGGCTTTTTTGTTATAAGAAATCAAGGTTTGTCCCTAACTGAGGACATTAACTTGGTAGCTATAAGGATTGGAGCGGTTGAAATTAGAGGGCAAGATTTTGTTTCTGATAGTAATCTTGTAGGCGAACGCTTTCGCTACTTCAAGGCGCGATAATCTGTGCCTGAATTCATTTACCGGGAAAAATGATGGGTAGAACCCCCTAAAATCCAATATAACTGGAAAATGTCCCGTTAAAATAAGCTATTATTCAATAATTTCCTTTTCACGAACGGATTAAATGTAAAATTCCAGTTAATTGCTCAACTATACGTGTACAAGTCACAATTAACAGGAGGATTTCCTGTTAATTGTCTTCCATTACGTCCGTTACCTTCACTTGTTCATACCCGATGACGATCCATTACATTACATTCCTTCACTCGTTCATACTCGATTACGTTCCACCTGCATTCCATTACCTTCACTCGTTCATATCCGATTACATTCCGTCACCTCTGCTTCTTCATCTTCCATTTCACACCGCCACCTTTCGCACCACACGTAGCTCCTAGCGCGGCTGTGGCGTAACAATATGGCTGGCAATCACATCGTTTCTTCCTCATTCCTCTTTGTTTTCTGCGAGCACTGATGATGACTTAGAGCTAAAAATACTTCACTGTATTATCAGCACTAGCCCATACCCTATATTAACTTCCATCATACGTTATAGGGAACCTGCCTAATCTGTTCGTGTTAAGCAATGGAAGTTAATCTCATTAATTCATAAGGAGTGGATAGATCGGTGAAATCAGATGTTAAACTAACAGGGCGAGTCATTTTTAAGGGTGATCCAGGCTATGATGCCGCGCGTAAGAATTGGGACCCACATACAGATAGATTTCCTAAAGTTTTTGTATTCGCGCAGAAAACACAGGATGTTGCAAATGCCATAAGATGGGCCCGCAAAAATAATGTCCCTATTCGTCCGAGAAGCGGGAGGCACGCTCTTGAGGGTAACCTTTCACAAGTCAATGGAGGCATTGTCATCGACGTTAGTGAAATGAAGAACATTAAGTTGAATAAGACTAATGGAACGGTTGTTGTGGAGACAGGTAATCGGGTAGGAAGAATCGTAGATGCGCTTGCTCGCCAAGGATTTATTGCTCCATTTGGCGACAGTCCAACGGTTGGGATCGGCGGGATTACGCTTGGCGGAGGAATAGGGCCATTGCAAAGGACGATTGGCCTCATCAGTGATAATCTTCTTGAGCTTGAAATGGTTGATGCTAAGGGGAGAATCATTAAGGCGAACAAAAAGCAAAATTCCGATCTCCTGTGGGCTTCCCGCGGTGGAGGTGGCGGTAACTTTGGCGTATATACCAAATATAAATTCAAAGTACTTCGCGCTCCAGCCAGAGCAACCGTATTCCGCATTACCTGGCCATGGGCTCAGTTCGAAAAAGTCGTGAAAAAATGGCAAGTATGGGCCCCACATGCTAGCACCAAATTGGGTAGCGAATTAAGCGTTGGACCCAAAAAAGGTGGAAATGTAAGTATGTTGGGTATGTTCCTTGGAACTAAAAGCGATGCCCTCCGCCAGTTGGAACCTATCCTTAGTGTGGGTACACCTACTCAAAAAATCATCCGCTCCCTGCCATACACAGAAGCTACGAAGTTTATGTTAGCTCCCGATCCAATACTTCCGCAAAAGTTCAGTAACCAGTTCTCCAGCGGCTTTGGCAGACAACCATTCCCGGATAAAGCATTCAAACCCATGCGTGAATTTCTGGAAAAAGCAGAAGGAGGCACTCCAGCCGGATTCTATTTCCTTAACTGGGGTGGTGCCATAAGTCGTATCGCACCTACAGCCACCGCATTCTACTGGCGGAAAGCTCAATTTTATGTCGAATGGAACACTTCATGGGTGAAACCTTCTAATGCCGCGAGAAATATTGCCTTAACTCGAAATACTAGGAAGAAGCTTCAACCATATATTGTAGGCTCCTATATTAACGTACCAGACCAAGGCATTAAACCTTCAGGTCCGGTTTATTACGGAAAGAACTACGCTAGATTGAAGAAAGTAAAAGCGAAATACGATCCACAAAATGTGTTTAACAATCCGCAAAGTATTCCTCCTGCTTAATGGAAAAGAAGTAGCAACCATTGCATCTCGGTAATGGTCATTCTGACAATGAATAACATGTAAACCATTCTGTATAGTTGTCATTGACTGAGCAACGTAGAAGTCGCGGAAATCGCGACTTTTTTTTTGAAAAGCACCGTAAGTTTCTGCACGGGTTCGTAAGTTTTTAATTGTAATACACTAGACAAACAAATTGTTTTAAACATATTGATTAACACCTTTGGCAAGGTTAAACTAGCTTTGTTATATTTTTCACAAATACAAGTTGAAAATTTCTTTATCGAAAATCTTGCAACCATACATGTATGGAATTTAGGGGGATTTGTATGAAATCATTACAGCCTAGATATCGGGAAGGCTGAGGTAGCACTTCAAAACGGATGGATTGATATTGTTGGGGTGGCCAGAGCCTTTCTTGCCGATCCGGATTTCCCTAATAAAGTCATGAATAACAAAACGGATGAGATTCGCTCCTGCATATACTGTAATGAAGGTTGCATCAAAAGCGTCGTAGAAGGTGAAAGCATCAAATGTGCCGTAAATCCACTTGCAGGTTACGAGAGAATTAAAAACGTGAAGAAGGCCGTCAAAGCGAAAAAAGTCCTCGTCATCGGTGCGGGTCCAGGCGGATGTCAGGCCGCAATTACAGCTGCTGAAGCAGGACATGATGTGGAAATTTGGGAGAAGAATGAGCATTTGGGTGGTAACTTCTATCATGCATGCTTGCCTTCATTTAAAAGAGATGGAGAAAAGTTGCTCCATTATTACAGCATTGAACTCAAAAAGCTAAATGTTAACATCAAATATTAGTGTTAATGTCAGCGCCATTAATTATTATTTTAGAACAAAGGATCAGATGTTAAGACTGGTTAAGGAGTTCTATAATGTGAACAGCCTGAGTGTACTATTGATATTAAAGAATGACGAGTATAGCGATGAAGAAAAATTGTTACTAGCTGCCAATGAGATTATGGAATATTCATTAAGGTTTCCAGGGAATATGGTGATTACAAACCATGGAAATCTGATGCGGCAAGTGTTGCGTAATCTTATACTTGGTGATGAAGAAAATAGCAACTACAAGTACCTAATATTCACTTCATCCATTAATTATCCGTCCGAATATCAGGGCATTGCTAACTTTTGGGGGCCGCTATTAGTTGATAGAGAGAATAGGATGGCGTATCTCAGACTGCTCATTAAGTCTCTAAAATCAGATTAGCCATTGAGCGAATCTTCAATTATCTCATTATCGTAAACCGCATGTAATGCGGTTTTTTTGTTGTGTCTATACAATGAGCTTCCTCTATTCTTATTTCTTCCTCATCTTAGTTGATAATAGTTAAGTGATAGAATATAGTCAAAATAGAAAATTATTCATATCCTAGCTCAAGCTTACTGTGATGAATGGAGAGTGAACAGAATTGAAAATAAAGGTCATAATTGCCGATGACAATTCCTTTATCCGAGAAGGCATGAGGATCATATTGACCACCTTCGATGAATTTGAGGTGATGGCAACCGTTCAGGATGGTCTAGAAGCCGTGGATTTCTGCTTGCGGAATGAAGTAGATGTAGCTCTGCTCGATGTGCAGATGCCCAATATGAATGGTGTGGAAGCGACCAAGCAGATCTCCGAGCAGACAGGAACCAAAGCGCTGATTCTGACCACATTCGATGATGAGTCTTTTATTATCGATGCGATCCGTAACGGGGCAAAAGGGTATCTGCTCAAGAATAACGATCCGGAGCGGATCCGGGATGCCATCATTACCGTCTACAACGGACATAATGTGCTGCAAGATGCTGTGCTAGATAAGCTGAAATCTAATTTGCTAGCGGACAAGGATGTAGATAAGAAAGAAGATAGAGTAAGTAAGATCGATAGAAACTTGTTCACTGATAGGGAGCACGACATTATGTCACTGATCGCGAAGGGGCTTTCCAATCGTGAAATCTCCAAGAAACTGTTCATATCAGAAGGCACTATTGCCAACCATATAACTTCTATTCTAAGCAAGACGGGTCATACGCACCGAACGCAAATTGCGATTTATTTTCTGACCGGGGAAGTGAATAAATGAGGAAGAGAGAAACCCCTTTAGAATTCTGGAGAATGGGCTTCAAAGCGGTTCTCTTGAGCTATGTTGTCATCCAATCCTATTTATCTGGAGCTGTGATATCACCATGGTATATGCTGTCCATCCTCCTCTACCTGTGTTTGAATATAGCTATCCATATCGCTAAGAAGGTTAGTATCACTTCGATCCTACTTCTGTTGTCCGTACTGATTATTGCTGCTTCTTCGTTATACACACAACCTTTGTTTATACTCCTGCTCCCTCAGAACATATATGAACTGTTCACGATACACCTGCGTAAACGTGGTATCATTCTACTTCTCATGCTGGCTCCGTTCTTGGTGCTGTCTCAAGGACCTCAAGCTATCTCGGTGACATACGGTCTTATTGCTATGCTTAGCTTCCTTTACTACCTCTTGCTTAACACTTACATACATAGAATTAGAGGTCTCAAAGAGGACATAGAAAATAGGCATGAGCATATCCAGCAACTGACTAAGAGTCTGAATGAAAATAAAGAATACATAAGACAGTCCGAATATACGTTTAAGCTGGAGGAGCGTAATCGGCTGTCCCAGGAAATTCATGATAAGATCGGACATTCGATGACGGGTGCATTAATTCAGATGGAAGCATCAAAACGCTTGCTCACCTACGATCCGGACAAGTCGGCAGAGTTATTACAGAATGCAATCCATATCTCCAAGGACGGAATCGAGAGTATTCGCCTTGTACTTAAGAATATGAAGCCACCAATCGAGCAGCTTGGGATTAATCGGATGAAACTATTCGTTGATGAATTTTCCGCTAAGCGTTCGGTTAGAACTTCGCTCACCCATGAAGGAAATGTAGATATTATTTCGCCAATTCAGTGGAAAGTCATTCAGGAAAACACCCAGGAAGCACTGACCAATGCCATGAAACACTCAAATGCGACCTACATCTCCATACATATCGAAGTGCTGAGAACTTTGATCAAGGTCGAGGTGTCGGACAACGGTAAAGGGGAGCATAAGGTGATAAAAGGCTTGGGATTAATCGGATTAGAAGAGCGGGCAGCAAGTGTGAATGGAACGATTATCGTTGATGGCTCAAAAGGTTTTAAAGTCACGACATTAATTCCTCATGGTCCATAATGAGAATTACAAAGCTGAATCAGGAGGATTCTCAGGGGTTAAGGGTGAACTTGTGCACTGTCACAGGGGCATCCTTTTTTAATACAATTACATTATCCTAAAAACGAAATGGAAGTGTGACGAATGAATGTCCTAGAAATGAAGCAGCTAACGAAGAAATTCGGGGATTTTATAGCGGTCGACAATATCACGATGTCTGTGAAGGAAGGCGAGATCTTCGGATTTCTAGGTGCTAATGGGGCAGGTAAGAGCACGGCCATTAACATGATTGCCTCACTGCTTCGGGTTACTAAGGGAGAGATCGAAGTGCTGGGTAAGAACATCGCTAAGCACGGTAAATTTGCTAAGATGAACATCGGGATTGTTCCGCAGGAAATGGCCATCTATGAAGACATGACCACCTACGAGAATGTTCATTTCTTCGCGGGATTGTATGGACTCCGGGGAGCGGAGTTAAAGGAGCGGGTAATTGAGGCATTAGCGTTCGTAGGGCTAGACGACAAGCACAAGAGCTATCCGAAAAATTTCTCGGGCGGTATGAAACGAAGATTGAACATTGCCTGTGCGATCGCACATCGGCCTAAGTTACTTATCATGGATGAGCCAACAGTAGGGATTGATCCGCAATCTCGCAATTATATTCTGGGATCCGTGAAGAAGCTGAATGAGATGGGATGTACGATCATTTACACCAGTCATTATATGGAGGAAGTCGAGGAGATTTGTACAAGAATCGCCATTATCGATCACGGTAAGATCATCGCAGAAGGGACCAAAGGTCAATTGAAATCTATCATTACGAATCAGAAAAATATAGGAATAGAGGTCCGTTCGGCAGAAAACCTGGATCGGAGTAAGCTTGCGGGAATCGTTGGTGTAAACCAGGTTGAAGTGGAGGAGCATATCATTAAAATCACCTCCGATTCCGAGGTTAATAATCTGAGCAGGATCATCCAGCAACTGATGGCCGACGATATTGAGATTCGTTCCGTAGAAGAGCATGAGCCTAGCCTGGAAACGGTGTTCCTGACACTGACAGGCAGAAGCTTGCGAGACTAATAGGGGCAGAAGGAAAAAGGAGGTCAAGGAATCATGAATATAATCAGAATAGCGCTCAAAGAAATAAGGGTCATTCGTGACCCCAAGATGCTCTTATTCTTGTTAGTATCACCATTGTTAACCATGCTCATTCTGGGAACGGCACTTACGAATGCTTTTAACGGCAGTTTAACGGTTGGAGAGATTAATGTTCTCTATAAGAATACCAGTACATCAAGTGAGCTCTCTAAGTACTGGGACGATTTCACAGGGCAGATGCATCAAGTTGGCATTCATCTTGAGGGAGCGATTGATAACACAGACGGAAAACTCGCGGTGCAGAACAACCTGTATACGGGTTACGTTGAGCTTACGGATAGCGGCCTTACCTATTATGCCAACAGTCAGAGTCTCATTGAAAGTGATATTGCACAAAGTGTGATTACAGCGTTTACCGATCGATATCGCTTGGCGACTGAAGTGAATAAGACGGACTCCATGCAAGCGGATGCAGTCATGACGGGAAACGGCGGTGCAAGCTATGTAGTGGAGGAGTCACTGAATGCGACAAGGAAACCTGGTGCTATGGACTATTTCGCTATAGCAATGACGACCATGATTATTCTATATAGTGCCATGACGGCAGCTGATTTAATAGACGGTGAACGCAAGAGAAGAACGGTTGTCCGACTGCTTGCAGCGCCGGTGACAAAGCTAGAGATTTTCATAGGGAAAATAGCAGGTCTTGTCGTGCTTAACGCTATACTCACCCTTGTTGTAGTGCTCACTAGTAAATACATGTTTAACGCCTATTGGGGAGAACACTTAGGTCTAGCGTTTCTGGTGCTGTTTACTGAAATTCTGTTCGCTGTAAGCTTGGGAATTGGGTTCAGCTATGTGTTAAAAGGGAATGCGGCGGGCACTGTTGTTATGATTATTATCCAAATAGCAGCATTTCTTGGCGGCTCCTACTTCCCAGTCGCGGAAGCTACAGGAGTCATGGCGACCCTGTCATCTCTCTCTCCGCTGCAATGGTCCAACGCTGCACTTCTTGAAATAATCTATGCAGGCAGTTTTACTGCGGCGGCTAACGCGATGATATTAAATATAGGCTTCTCGGTCGTATTGCTTGGTATCGCAATAATTATGATGCGCAGAAGGGAGGGGCTATAAGGATGAAAGACACGTTATGGCTGATCCGGAAGACATTCCTAACTACCTTAAAGAAGCCGATGAATCTCTTGTTATATTTCGTCTTTCCTGTATTGGGGATTCTGCTCGCGACCTTGGTCCAAGGCGGTTCCGGCGATACTGAATTGAGAATGGGCATCGTTAATCAAGATAGAGGTCAGAAGATTACCCAGGGTGTTATCGATTCAGTTGGTAGACTGGAATCCATGCTTGTAAATGAGATTGAGGAGAATGAGGTAAAGGATCTAATCGCCTCAGGAGAGCTGGATGCCGCGATTATTCTTCCTGCCGGTTTCGCACAGAGCTTGATTGCTGGTAATCCTTCTAGTGTTCAGATCATATCCATTAAAGGCGCTCAGGTCACCGGACAATTGAAAGCTTACTTGGATCAGCATATTAACAATCTGGTCTCGGTGGGCCGGGCAGCTCAAGGGAATGAAGTTAAGTTTAATACCCTTTATGAGAATTATCAAAAGAACAGCTTCGGATTTGCAACAGAGAAAATTGATGACCAATCTATCAATCACAACAAGACAAATCAGTCGATAGGCTACCTACTCATTCTCATGCTGGTGTCCGCCTCGAGTTTATCGGGAATCCTTATTAAGGAGAGAGAGAACAGGACCTATTATCGCCTATTATCCTCACCGGTAAATGCAAGAACCTATGTCCTATCTATTGTCATTGTTAATTTGACTATGATGATACTGCAGATCGCAGTGACTCTATGGATAATGATTGGTATTTTCCATGTTGATCCGGGTATTCCCTATTGGAGCATGTTCTTAATACTAGTGTTATTTGCCCTCGTGGCGATAAGTCTTTCCCTGGCAATCGTGGCATTCTCCAGTAGCTCTTCCACGGCGAGTGGAATACAAAATATGATCCTTATTCCTACTAGCCTACTCGCGGGGTGTATGTTCCCGCTTGCCTTAATGCCAGCAACAATGCAGCAGATCGCACACTTTCTTCCGCAATATTGGCTACTGAATACCTTGGACCATCTGCAACAAGGGGTATCCATGGGAGAATTATCCTTGAACCTGATCATTCTAATTGTTTTTGCCGTGGTTTTTTCTTTAATCGCTATCTATAAGTTTGGCAGGAACAATGATACTAGAAGCTACATTTAAGGAAATAATCTGGTTCTAATGAGATTTTGGAATTTTCGTTGAGGTTTCCAAGAAATATGGTAATTATAAATGATCAATCAATCTTACGAGACGGATGAGACTATTGAGCAATACCTAAGCAGATTATCCCTTTTTTAGGAGCGGGATTTACCGTGCCGTACTTGAGATCATTGGCAATTAAATAAGCAATATCTGAATAGCCTAATTTATTAGGCTATTTTTTTATACTAGAAGTCGCCATATTGGCGGCTTATTTATTTATTATCATTTGTCTGAAGTTTTAGAGGGACCAGATAAAGGAAAAGGCACAACTTAATTGAATTTAGATTAATTGAATCTTTTACAATCTTTATTAAGAGTGATTATTGCTTGATCAGTTCAGGGACAAAAGAAATCATTGATAACTATGTTAACGCCTATAATTCGTTCGATATCCAGGGGATGATTAGACTCTTGCATAAGGACATACTGTTCAGAAATTATACGAATGGTGAAGTTGATATGGAGACCAAGGGTATTCAAGAGTTTAGTGAGCTTGCGGAAAAGTCTACTAAGATTTTCTCTAGTCGTTGTCAGACAATAATTGAATGTAGTTTTAGAGGCGACAATATAGAAGTCATAATTGATTACGAAGGGATCCTAGGTGTTGATTTGCCAAACGGATTGAAAACAGGAGATAAGTTAGAACTAAAAGGGAAATCAGTATTCAGAATTGAAGATGGGAAAATATCACTCATTGAAGATTTCGGTTAATGAATAAGGACGTGGCTATTGTTGTGGAAGGAAATAGAGAACGAATCCAACAAACAATATAGCATTGGCTGCTGGCTTCGTTCTCTGAAAGATTAAATTCTGATTCACTGCGGATGACCAAATCAATTGTCAGTTATCCAGTAAATTCTTGGACCCATGCATTGTTATAAAAAGAAATACCTATATGGGTATAACCATTATTCAAAATATTGGCTTTATGACCTGGGCTGTTCATCCAATCTTTCATAACCTGGGTAGGGGATGTTTGCCCCTTAGCAATATTTTCTCCAGCAGTATTATATGTGATTCCGAATTCCTTCATCATATCGAAGGGAGATCCATGTGTCGGGGAATTATGATCAAAATAATTGTTGTTATACATGTCTTGTGCCTTAACCATCGCCATGTTTGACAATTCATCACTCATACTCAGGGAACTTAATCCCGCTTTGGATCTTTCTTGATTTACTAAATCCAGAACCTGCTCCGCGAATTGGGATGAATCTTTCTCAATCTCTTGTGTCTGATTTGTTGGCGTTGTCGGGAATTTTTCTCCGGAAGTTTTGTCTTGTGATGGGTTCGATGGATTTGCGGTCGGTGTTTGAATTAGATCCAACAAATTCGAAGGTAATCCGTATTGTGTATCTTTGGTTGTAATCCTTGATGCAGTTGTTGATGATGCCTGTGTTATGACAGGAGTTGGTGCAGCAGTATGAGCATGATTTGAAATTGTTGTTTGTTTAGAATTCACTTGCTTTTGTGTCACTGTATTATCGCTCGTACAACCTGTCACGATTAATAATAATGCTAGTACGATAAACTTTACCATAAGCCAACCTCCATGGTCCGTCAGTTAGTGAAGTTACCGATTTAAGATTTCCTGATCATCCTATATTTATTCACTATTCTTTAGCCTTATTTTTTTAAAATACCAACTATAGTTGTCTATATTTAAAAAGATTCTAAGTGATAGACTAATTTTTATATTTAGTTTTCAAATATCGAATAACAACAATAATATCTCATATAGAGTTAGCACCAGGTAAGATAGTTCAAAGAACCGCTATTTTAGCAAAGGTAATTTTGCAATAATGTTGAATATCAATAATAAGAAATCATCAATTAGGGGGGATAAGGTTCAAGACATCTTCATTTAAGCAGAGTAATTAGAGAGGTTGAGGAAGTGCCATGAATCATGTTCCATTTGATCAACCCATCCGAGAACAACAACAAGTAAAATATACAAGAACAAAATGGGTAAACAGAGTCGTTATACCAATCATCATAGTTGGCGCTATTGTAATAGGCCTAATGCAAATTAAAGCTCCAGAGCCTGCGGATTTAAATGAACCGCTAGATTCGTTCTCGTCGGCACGTGCGATGGAGAAGCTCCAAGTGATCGCTAAGGAACCACATCCTATTGAGACACCTGAGCATGATAAAGTGCGGGATTATCTCATATCAGAGCTTGAAGGGCTTGGCTTAAGTCCTGAAGTTCAGAAGTCCTCTGTAACAAATGAATGGTTTGGGCGAGTGTTTACAGGAAATGTCGAAAATATCATTGCGAGAATTCCAGGGACCGATAACAGTAAAGCGATCATGATTGCAGGTCACTATGATTCTGTACCTACTAGTCCGGGAGCGGCAGATGATGGTGCAGCGATTGCTGCTATGTTGGAGACGGTGCGTATTTTACAAATGTCTGGGCCGTTAAAGAATGATGTCATTTTGCTCATGTCAGATGGTGAAGAAGCAGGATTACTAGGATCAAGAGCCTTTACGGATGAACATCCATGGGCTAAAGATGTTGGACTCGTTCTTAATTTTGAAGCGCGCGGGAACAAAGGTGAGTCATTTATGTTTGAGACGAGTGAGCAGAATGGCTGGATCGTAAAGGAGTTTTTGAATGCAGCTCCACAACCACTGGCGTATTCACTACTGTATAATCTGTATAAACTAATGCCTAACGACACAGACCTGACGATTTTCCGTGAAGGAGGATTAGCAGGACTGAACTTTGCCTTTGGTTCGGGGTTAGACGCTTATCACGATCCAATCGATACACCGGAAAATCTGGATCAAGCCAGCCTGCAACACCATGGGGAATATATGCTTAGCTTGACTCAACACTTTGGTAATTTGGATCTGACTCAAGTGGAACAAGAAGATCGGGTGTATTTTAACGTTATCGGTTGGAATGTGGTTAGTTATCCAGAATCTTTGGCGACATGGTTCATGATCTTTGGTGTATTATTATTTGCCATAACCGTGTGGCACGGCATACGCAGAGGTCGTATTCATCTTAAAGGGATGACAGGTGGATTCCTAATTACATTGCTGAATTTAGGGATTATATACGGTGTTATTACACTTTTATGGAACGGATTAAAGGCAATAATATCCGAAGATGAATACTTCTCGTTACTGTTAGATCCTCAAATTAGTTTGTACTATCTTCTTGGATTATTGATCTTGACGATCACTATTTCTTTCCTCTTCATACGATTACTTTCACGCTATATTCGTACAGAGAATCTTTGGATGGGCTCATTACTTCTATGGCTTATACTCTGTATTGCGACTACACTGTATCTGACTGGCGGTAGCTATTTATTCACATGGCCTCTTATATTTAGCTTGATCGGCATGAACCTGTCCTTCCTGAATCGTGAGGGTTCATGGACATGGATTTCGGCAGTATTTGCGACAGCTGGTTTCATTTTATTAACACCGATGATTCGGCTCGTGAATGATATGATGACGCTAGATTTAGCAGGAATACTAATGACAGTTTCAGCGTTAGCATTCACTTTAATATATCCTGTGTTTTGTAGAAGGAACTCAGTGTTGAATTGTCAGTTTAACGTTTGATGCATTGAAGTAGCAAAATAAACAGAGTAGCGAGTCTCCACAGGGGAGAAACGCTACTCTGTTTATTTTGATAGCTATTAACCACCCAAATTACCCGAAGAAGCGATGCCTGCCTTGTCAAAAATTTGTTTCAACTGTTGCTCTTTCATGTCATCCCAAGGGTTTGACGGTGTATGGCTGAAGGTTGGGACGGAGAGACCGGCCAAGCGAACCGCTTCCTTGATCGTGGGAATGAACGGCTCATCGAGTGCATAAAGTGGCGGAATCTGAATTAGCTTCCGGTGGTACTCAAGCACCTCCTGGAGGTTATTGTTCTGATAACTCTTATATAAACCCAGCATAAGTTGCGGGGCAAAATTGGCACTGGCTGCAATGGCACCAGCTCCGCCTGCCGCTAGGGTAGGCAGTAAGTATTCATCGAAGCCGCAGAATACCGCGAACGCCGGATTAACTTCCTTAACCATCAGAATCATCTGACGGATGTGACCAAGTTGGTCTACTGTTTCTTTGATGCCGACCACATGGGCGTAACGTTCCGCAAGACGTCTAACAAAAGAAGGGCTTAAATCTTGTCCAGTAAGCGCCGGGAAATTATAGAGCATAAGGGGTAACTCTGACGCTTCGGCGATAGCTGCATAATGTGCGAACAGGCTTTCTTCACTTAGCTTGCAGTAGTAAGGGTTAATGACGACAACGCCGATTGCCCCGCTGTGTGCGGCATGCTTAGTAAGACGAATGGCCTCTGCCGTTGTGTTACTGCCTGTTCCAATCCAGACTGGAAGACGTCCATCCGTGCAGCGAATACAGAACTCCGCAATCTCTTCCCGCTCTTCTGCATTGAACTGGTTGAATTCCCCAGCGGTTCCCAGGAAGAACAGGCCGTGAACGCCTTTGTCAATCAAGTTGTTGATTAGAAGTTCCATCCCAGTACGATCAAATTTTTGCTCCTCATTCAAAATAGTAGGGACAGGGGGGATAATGCCTGCATTTGTATGAATAATTTTATTTTTCATTTGTTTTTACCTCCTAGTTTGATATTATAAACTTGTGATTATTATATTGAACCTTATAAAGTTTATCAATTGTTGTTTTTAAGAGAGGGGATTGAAGGGGTGGACCGTAAATATTGGGTTCCCGCGTTAGAACGAGCCGATATGATACTGACGGCGATTGCCCGGAAGCCGGGGGAATATAAAATGACCGATCTGTGCGAGGCCACAGCGATCAACAAAAGCTCAATGTTTTCCTTGTTACGGACGATGGAGGCTTTGAACTGGGTGAGTAAGGATGAAAGGGAAGCCTATGCCCTCGGAGCGGGAATGGCTTATCTTAATTCGGTGTTTATTGAATCGAATAAACAGAATTACAATTTGGTTGAGCAATTTTTGCAGGCTTCAATGGAGAGTGTCAAAAGCATCGGGGAGACCTTCCAGTTGTCCGTTCTGGACAGGAATGAAATCATATATCTAGCTAAACAGGAAGGGCCATCGCTGGTGAAGTTGGAATCAAGTCCAGGCATGCGGTTTCCGGCCCATGCGACAGCGATGGGTAAGATGTTGCTTGCACTGCTACCGCCTGAAGAACTGGAGAAGCGGTATCCAGACAAGATTTTATCTCCTGTAACATCTCATACCGTGACAGACTGGAAGGAATTCATGGTGAAAATGGCTGAAATCCGCTCCAATGGGTATGCGGTAGATGATGAAGAGATTATTCAGGGAATTTGCTGTGTAGCTGCTCCCGTTTTCGATGCTTCCGGGAAAGCCGTTGCGGCAGTGAGCACTTCCATGATGCGACATGCCTACTTGGACAAACAGGACGAAGCACTTAAGGAAGTCATCCAGTTGGGGATTGGCCTATCTCTTGCTTAATATTTCGATGCTTGCTCTACATTACAAGGTAGAAAGAAGGGTTAACAATGGAACTTAGCTTGCCAGAAATTATGAGGGAGAATTCAGGACAGTTCATACCGGTCGATACCGTTGCCGAAGGACCATCCGGCAGCCTCCCGATTACAGGAGATATGCTGCGGAGTGCGCCGAGTGGTGAAATCTTCGGCATGACCCAGAATACGGGGATGGGCTGGAATCCGCTACTTTTAAATGGGTCGCAATATCTCATCTTGGGTACGATGGGGGGGATCCGACGTGAGGACGGCAGTCCGATTGCTCTTGGATACCATACAGGCCATTGGGAAATCGGCTTGATGATGGAAGAGGTTGCTCAGGAGATCACCGCACATCAAGGGATTCCGTTTGCTGGCTATGTCAGCGATCCCTGTGACGGCCGCTCCCAGGGGACAACGGGAATGTTCGATTCCCTACCTTACCGGAACGATGCTGCTATGGTGTTTCGTCGCTTAATCCGCTCTCTGCCTACACGCAAAGGAGTGATTGGCGTAGCTACCTGCGATAAAGGGCTACCCGCGATGATGCTGGCCTTGGCTGGCATGCGTGATCTTCCGGGAATTATTGTGCCAGGAGGTGTTTCTCTGCCGCCTATACACGGGGAAGATGCAGGTAAAGTGCAGAGCATCGGGGCGAGATTCAGTAATGGGGAACTTTCCTTGGAAGAAGCAGCAGATCTCGGGTGCCGTGCTTGCGCAACGCCAGGCGGCGGTTGCCAATTTCTAGGCACGGCTGCTACGGCCCAGGTGGTCGCCGAAGCGCTAGGCATGTCGGTTCCCCATTCCGCTCTGGCCCCTTCGGGACAGCCTGTATGGAAGAACATGGGACGACAGTCTGCCCGCGCACTACTGCAAATGGAGCGCAGTGGAATGGTCATGAAGGATATTCTGACAGACCGAGCAATACGCAATGCCATGGTGGTTCATGCTGCATTCGGAGGATCTACAAATCTGTTGCTTCATTTGCCCGCCATTGCCCATGCCGCAGGACTACGCATTCCGACCGTCGAAGACTGGAATGACGTCAACCGCAAGGTACCTCGTCTGGTCAGCGTGTTGCCGAACGGGCCGGTTCCGCACCCGACGATTCGCGTGTTTCTTGCGGGAGGCGTCCCCGAAGTCATGCTGCATTTGCGCCGACTGGGACTGATTGATGATTCCGTTCTTACGGTAACAGGGAGGACCCTTGGAGAAAACCTCGATTGGTGGGAAACCTCGGAAAGACGTCAGGACATGCGGAACCGCCTGATAGAGGCTGATGGCATCGATCCAGATACCGTCATTATGAGTCCCCAAGAGGCGAAGAAACAGGGAATGGCTTCCACAATGACCTTTCCAACCGGAAATCTGGCTCCGCAGGGCTCAGTCATCAAGTCGGCAGCGATTGATCCCTCTGTCCTGGACAGTGAAGGCATCTATCGGCATACAGGAAGAGTTAAAGTATTTACTGCGGAAAAAGATGCAATCCGAAGCATTAAGCTTGGACTTATCCAGGCGGGAGATATCCTTGCTGTCATCGGTCGTGGACCCAGCGGTACCGGAATGGAAGAAACGTACCAGTTAACATCCGCGTTGAAGCACCTTCCCTTCGGCAAGTACGTTACTCTGATTACGGATGCCCGCTTCTCTGGGGTCTCTACAGGAGCATGCATTGGGCATATCGGTCCGGAAGCACTAGCCGGAGGCCCTCTTGGTAGACTAAGAGACGGTGATTGGATAGAGATTATTGTCGATACAGTTAAGCTTGAAGGAAGTGTGAATCTAGTTGGTGACGGGGAGCAACCGGGCAGTTCGCAAGACGGAGCTGAACTTCTGGCTGTCCGCAGTGAGCATCCGTTCTTGGCCGTTGATCCGGGATTGCCGGACGATACCAGATTATGGGCTGCACTACAGTCCGTGAGTGGCGGAACATGGCAGGGCTGTGTCTATGATACCGATAAAATTATTGCCGCCATAGATGCGGGCCGGCAAGCATTGGGGTGGAAATAATGAATAGAAATATAATTCATAATCCGATTCTCCGCGGCTTTCATCCGGACCCATCGATCTGCAGAGTGGGAGAAGATTATTACATTGCCACATCCACATTCGAATGGTTTCCCGGCGTCCGCATTCACCATTCCCGCGATCTAGTTCATTGGCGTCCACTTACGCATGCGCTTACACGACAATCACAATTGGATATGGAAGGGGATCTGGACTCCGGTGGTGTGTGGGCCCCGTGCCTCAGCTATGACAATGGAACCTTCTACCTCATCTATACGGATGTCAAAAGCAGACAGGGGGCATTCAAAGATACACCGAATTATCTGGTCACCGCTCCGAGTATCGAGGGTCCTTGGTCTGAACCGCTCTATCTGAACAGTAGCGGCTTTGACCCTTCTCTGTTCCACGATACCGATGGGCGTAAATGGCTGATCAATATGTTATGGGATCACCGGACGTACAAGAACAGCTTCGCTGGGATAGTGCTACAAGAATATTCTACAGAGCTGGGGCAACTGGTGGGTCCAGTGCTTCCTATCTATAGAGGGACAGAACTAAGGCTGACGGAAGGCCCTCATTTATACCATAAAGACGGCTGGTATTACCTCATTACAGCAGAAGGAGGCACTCAGTATGACCATGCAGTGACGGTAGCTCGGTCGCGGAATATTGAGGGTCCTTATGAAACTGATCCAAGCAATCCGGTCCTGACCTCTGCCGGCGATAGAGGGTTAGAACTGCAAAAGGCGGGGCATGCCTGTCTTGTTCAGACCCATACCGATGAGTGGTACATGGTCCATTTGTGCGGTCGACCGGTAAAGGACAAGTATTGCAACTTGGGCAGAGAGACTGCGATTCAGCGTTGTCGATTCACGGAGGATGAATGGCTAACACTTGAGGATGGAAGCAACCGACCCTCCATTACCGTACAAGGTCCGAATATTCCAGCCCAGCCTTTTGAGCTACCTGCTGAGAGAGATGACTTTGACTCGCCGGAGTTGGATATTCGCTGGAGCACCCTGCGTATTCCAGCTGATGAAGCCTGGCTCTCACTGAAGGAACGGCAAGGTTTCTTGCGTTTAAGAGGGAGAGATTCAATGAGTTCCTTGCACCGCCAAAGTTTAGTCGCATTACGTCAGCAGGCTTTTAACTGTAGCGCTGAGACTGTTGTTGAATTCGAGCCAGAGCATTTTCAGCAGATGGCTGGACTTATTGTTTATTATGATACGAAGGATTATGTCTATTTGCGAATTACTCATGATGAGGAATTGGGTAAATGCCTGGGCATTGTCCGCTCTAAAGACGGTGTATATGAGGATACTCTGTGTGCCGAGGTTCCCTTACGCTCTGGTGCAAGCTGCAAGTTGAAAGCGCTGATAGAACGGGAGTACATCCAGTTTTATTACAGTGCTTCAGATTCAGATTGGGAGAAGATTGGCCCACGCCTAGACATTTGTCATTTATCTGATGATTATCCGGCTTATATCAGGTTTACGGGGACGTTTATCGGTATGTGCGTTCAGGACCTCGCTGGAACATACCGTACAGCAGACTTTGCTCATTTTGAGTACAGTGAGATTCCTTATTGAATACTAACATTCACAAAATGAAACTCTTGTTCCCATAAACTGAATGAAGCCATTGATTCGATTATCTTCCACATAGGAATGGAAGATGGTGACAAGAAAGATATCCTTTGGAAAATGGGCAATTACAAGGTTGGTGACGGAACTTTAGACGTTATTGAGTATCGGCCCGTGCTGGCGTCATAGCTTTTTTCAATCTGTCCACTTGAGAGGTATTCCCAAATAGAAAACTTAGTTTTGTGAATAGACTTGATTTTTTATAAATAAAGTTTTATCATTGACCCATCAACTATTGATGGGTCAATGATTTAAAGGAGGTCTTTATTATCTCTACATGTCATACAGAAGATCTATTATACTTGCTAATGCATTTAAACAAGCATATTGCGACCCGGTTTGAACAATGTGCTGGAGTTAGTCCCAATCGGCTCGAACTCCTTTGCAAACTAATGGGTGGGCAAATAAGTCAGTCGGATCTGCAGAAAGCAGTATCTATTGATCCAGCTGCGGTGACCCGTCATGTTCAGCAATTGGAAGCAGAAGGAATACTTCTGCGAACTAGGTCTGAGAGCGACAATCGGGTTACCTTAGTTCAGCTGACCGAAGAAGGCAAACGTAAAGTAGTAATGTTTAAAGCGGAGAAAGATCGTTTTCTTGAGGAAATGCAGGAAGACCTCACGGAATCAGAACGACTTGGGTTTATTCAAGCTCTACAGAAGCTGAACAGCCAGATTCAACGAATGAAAGAAACAAGTAAGACCAATTAATGATAGAGAATAGGAGAGAAATAACATGACTGAAACAACCCTAAACAATGATTATAAAGATATTATCACTTCTCGGCACTCTGTGCGTGTGTACGATCCAACGGTCACAATCAGCCGTGAGGAAATGACTGAAATTTTGGAAGAAGCGACTTTGGCTCCGTCATCCGTTAATCTTCAGCCTTGGAGATTTCTTGTCATTGATAGCCCAGAAGGTAAATTGACGCTTGAAGAGCTAGCACCAGGTAACAAAAACCAAGTTACAACTTCCTCTGCAGTCGTTGCCGTTTTCGGAGATATGAACGCATTTGATAATGCTGACGAAATTATGAGTACTGATGTGGAAAGAGGGTATATGCCGCAAGAGATTAAAGATCAAGTAATGGCTAACTATACGGATCTTTTTGGACGTATACCAGCACAAGCTTTTCGTGAAATGATTCTGATTGATGGCGGTCTAGTATCCATGCAACTTATGCTTTCTGCTCGTGCCCGTGGATATGATACAAATCCGATTGGTGGATATGACAAATCCCGTATTGCGGAAGCGTTTGGTATGGAGAAGGAACGTTATGTACCGGTTATGCTTATTTCTGTAGGCAAAGCTACTAAAGAGCCACGTAGGACTAGCCGTCTTCCTATTGACCGTATTGCAGAGTGGAAGTGAGACTATCTATGATCATTATTCATGCAGAAATGAAGATTAATCGTGAAGTAGAAGCAGAATTTCTGGAGTGCGTACAAGAACTTATTGAATTATCTCGCTCGGAAGCAGGGAATGTGTCATATAAGCTCCTGAAGGATACAGATAAGGATGACACATATCTCATGGTCGAACAGTGGAAAGACCAAGAAGCAGTAGGAGCTCACAATGCAAGTAGCCATTTTCAGGCGTTCGTAGCAAAAGCACCAAAATACTTGACAGCACCGTTACATGCTCAAGCTTTCATAGGTGAACCCATCAGCAAATAATTAAAGATCTAAAGGAAATTAATTGATTTAAAGAAGAAGCCTTAAAAGAGTTTATCCTCTTTTAAGGCTTCTTTATGAGGGATGGATCGGTTATATATATTTATAAGTTCTTGTGCTTTAATCAAGTGAGTTGTCAATAAGAATGATTAAATGTAAGAGAATAAATCGTAATTTTTCCTGTTAATGATGATCCGTCTATTGATCACAATGGTCTGATTAATAAAAAACTTGGAGCTTTTTTATATATCAAATGGAATAATGATGAATTATATATGTATTCGATATCCTATCGAGTATACTATGCTCATATCTCGTTAAATAATAGACATCGTTTGTTTTTACCGCCTTTATTGGTGCTTTTTCAATCGCGACCCTCGTAATCACTTCTCCATCCACACGGTATAAAATAAATTCCTGCGTGTTATAGGCATAATCCAAATAAAAATGGCCAATATCTGTATTAATCCATATATCCCCAAGTTTTATCTCGTATTTATTCTCAATCCATTCCTTTTATCTTTCATTTCGAATCCTCTCAATAATTGATTCTCCAATATATGTATTGTTCATATTGTATACTTTTCCTTCAGATCTTACTATCCCTAATAGGTCATTGTTCTATCGTTACTTCACTAATGAGCAGGGCAAGGTGCTAAACAAGCTGTGCAAATTAATTCGGTTCTGGGCAGTAGATGACGAACGAAAACTAAAAAGCCATCGCATCTCTGTTGAAGAACTGGAATTGCTTCATCTTGATAGCTTAAAGAATGAGGAATACATACGTGTCGTTTTTGTATAGCTAGTTAAAGTTCTGAATAATAAGAACTTCTTACGGAATCGGAATGGATATAACTGAAAATTCAATAGCGTATCCTAATGTGTAATTAATCACTGCAAAAGAGACAACAGTAAACCCTTAACAAAAATATAACCTTATGTTCAAGAGTCAAAAGTACATCCAGATGTGAATCTAGGTGTATAGCTCGCAACGGACATGAGAATCAAACTATAAAAAACACAAAAACGAAAAACACATTGTCTGTGACAATGCGTTATTCGTTTTTGTGTTTCTGTTATAGATAATGTTTTACCGCATTACCAAAGATAGTAACGAACCATTAGGGGTTCGTCGTAGGTATCTCTTAACTACAGCCAAGTTGTTTTCGAATAGATGAAAGCCACAACGAAAGTAATCAAAGTTCCGATGGAAGCAATTGTACGCATATGGTTCCAAGTAGTCCAGTCCACGACATACTTGTTCCAAATTTGGACACCCACGTCACTCCCGGCAGTCACCGCTGCCAAATCGTTATTCATTGGTACGTTAAACGTCACAGTGACAAGGAAAACCCCTATAATGTATAATAAACTCCCTGCCAAAAGCCATTTCGATTCGGTTTGACTCCATCTCATGACGGAGTAAATCGTTGTGATCACACAGCACAAAGTTGTACCCATAAAGAATAATGTGAAGAGTGGAGTTAATATATTCACGTTAATTGATTGCATTGCCTTAATGCCCATTTCATGAGGTATATCTGAAAGCGATTTCATTACAAAATTTGAGAATGCGAAAAAAATACCCGCCATTAAAGCAGAGCCAACAATAACAAAAATTTCGATAGCCCAAACAACACGCATCATTATACCCGTTCACCCCATACTTCTGTAGTAGCAGTAATTTGGGTGTATAGTGAGAAGTCCCGAGGTTCTCTATTAAGTACTTTCTGCACTCCATCGCCCAGGTATGCGTTTCTGCCATCGAGGACTTCTGTGAATAATTCCGTCATTAAGTCGATCGCATCTTCCGGGTAGTTTTGCTCACGCATTCCTGCAACGAAGTCTTCGATCGAGATAGGGATATAGGCGATGTCGCGATTTATGACTTTGGAGATTTCTGAAGTCGCTTCTGCGAAGGTCATTAGTCGTGGGCCGGTAATATCGTAAATTCGGCCAGTGTGACCCTGCTCCGTTAATACTTTAAATGCAACATCCGCAATATCATCAACATCGACAAACGGCTCTTTCACATCGGTAACCGGCAATACAACTGCCCCATCCATCACTTGATCAAGTAAGAAATTTTCACTGAAGTTTTGGCAAAACCAACTGACGCGCAAGACCGTCCAATCAGCACCGGAGTTTCGCAATGCTTCTTCAGCTCGTTCGGCGCCTTCTTCGCCACGTCCCGAAAGCAGCACAAGGCGTTTTACACCTAACTCGACAGCGAGTTTCGAGAATTCCCCTATGTCGTGGGCGGCGCCTGGGACAGCAAGGTCTGGCGAATACGTAATATATGCGACTTCTGTGTTCTGCAATGCATCATGCCATGTTGATGGATCGGTCCAGTCAAACCGAATAGGAGTCGAACGCGCGACGGATCGAAAAGGTAAGCCGGTGTCTTGAAATCTTTTTACTAAGCGTCGTCCAGTTTTACCTGTTCCTCCAATCACCAAATACAGGGTTTCAGTCATAGTTATTCCTCCATAGTTTTAATTAAATAGAAAACCATTAACCCCAATATTTGTATGTGAAAACAAACTATAGCATGCTAAAGTGTTGAAGTCACTATTTAATTATCTACAAAATAGAAAGAATCAAAAGAATTAATAACCGTAAAAATACGTACAATCATGGCTAAAATGGAACTAAACGCAGTGAATGAGGATCAGAATACAACTGCCATTCGTATCAGTGGAAAGATTATACGTGGTTCGGATAATTTTGAAAGAATCGTAGCTTATGTTATTTTTTGGGAGGAACTAGTAATTATTGATAGAATAAATATGAATATGATCAAGTTATAAATTTGTATACATAAGGAGATAAAACTATGGCAACAAACAAATTATTGAGAATGGACAATGTTGGTATCGTTGTAGAATCCCTTGATGACGCAATTTCTTTCTTTGAGGAGATTGGCTTGAAGCTCGAAGGGCGATCTATTGTCGAAGGTGAATGGGCTGGTCGCGTAACTGGGCTGGGTTCACAACGTGTAGAGATTGCTATGATGGTTACCCCAGATGGACTCAGCCGACTTGAACTTTCGCGATTTCTTAACCCACCTACTATCACAGATCACCGAACTGCTCCTGTTAATGCCATAGGTTATCTACGAGTCATGTTCACCGTTGAAGACATTGACGAAATGGTATCCAGACTCACTAAGTATGGTGCTCAACTCGTTGGCGAAGTGGTTCAGTACGAGAACTCATATCGGCTCTGTTACATTCGTGGCCATGAAGGACTTCTAATCGGTTTGGCAGAACAACTAGGTAATAAATAAGTTTTAGCAACGTATTACATAATAAAGGCTATGATAGGCGTTTTATTATGTACTAACCTTCTTTTATCTGAATTAGAAAAGAGGTTCTGAATCAATGAATAACCGTATTATCTGGGGGATAGTATTATTAGCACTGAGTTTGTTTCTTAAGCCAATTTTGGCGATTGTGGGGCTGAATGAAAGGTTGTTCGGATTGCACTGGCAAGGTGAAACAGTGTTTTCATTGAGTCCATTCTTAGTTCGGATTATTATGGCGGTAATTGGGATTGTCATGCTTATCATCGGTGGTATGCAAGTTGTAAAACAGAAGACTAATTAGGAGAAGAATCTGATCTAGAGAACATGGTCGAAGTGAAACGCACCTACTCATTGGGCAATTCTGACATTGACATCTGATAGCTTTTCTAAAATAATAGAGAGTAATTAAATACTGGTACCTTTAATTCAGCCCAGAGAGGCTGGCAAGGACAGCGGATTTTTTATAATCACGCGTGAATCAGGGCATATTCCGTATGGGATGCTCCATGTCTTCACGCGGGTTATGATGAAGAAAAAAGGCTACTTGTCAGTTTTACTAGACGAGTAGCCTTTTTTTCTGCTTTTTTTGGTATCAGAACACTATACTGGAGGTATTCTGATGAGCAAACAAGATCAAGAGTTTTCGTGGCAAGCCGTACCAAAAACGCAGAGGAATCATTTTGGGAAGACATTTTCCGTAATGCTGGCATTCACATTCTTTTCGGCAAGCATGCTAGCAGGGGGGACGCTCGGAGTCAGCTTAAATTTCATGGAGTTTATTGGAATTGTGCTTGCAGGTAATCTAGCGCTTGGTATCTATACGGGAGCACTGGCACATATCGCTTCCAAAACAGGTCTTTCCACCCATTTGCTTGCAAAATATTCGTTCGGCGAGAAGGGATCATACCTTCCTTCTTTCCTGCTGGGTTTCACACAGGTTGGATGGTTCGGAGTAGGGGTGTCTATGTTCGCGATACCCGTCGCCAAAGCGATGGACTGGAATGTATACTTGTTAATCTTCGTGTTTGGTCTCGCAATGACGGCATCAGCAATCTTCGGCATGAAGTCGCTCGTCATTCTGGGTTATATAGCGGTTCCGGCTATTGCCATTCTCGGTGGTTACTCCGTATTTGAAGGAGTACATACGATGGGAGGGCTGCAAGGATTGCTCGATTACACACCGTCACAGTCACTCAGCGCGGCAGCCGCATTGACCATTTGTATTGGATCATTTATTAGCGGGGGAACGTTGACACCCGATTTTGCCCGGTTTGCCAAAACGTCTAAGCAGGCAGTTACCGCAACGGTTATATCGTTCTTTCTAGGGAATTCACTCATGTTCCTGTTCGGTGCAGTCGGCGCAATGGCTTATAAACTAGCAGATATTTCGGAGGTCATGTTCCTTCAAGGTTTGATCGTTCCTGCGATCATCGTTCTGGGATTGAATATTTGGACGACTAACGATAACGCACTTTACGCTTCCGGGCTGGGTTTTGCCAACATCACTAAAATTCCGAAAAAATTCTTTGTCATTGTTAACGGGATCGTTGGTACCCTATTTGCCATGTGGATGTACAACAATTTCGTTGGTTTCCTGAATGTGCTGGGCGCGGCGATCCCGTCCATCGGGGCCATTATCATCGCGGACTACTTCTTCGTGAATCGTAGAAACTATCAACCTTTTGCTCAAATGACCTTTAAGAAGGTAAACTGGATAGCAATGATTGCTTGGGCGATTGGTGTTGCCTTCGCTCAACTGGCTCCAGGTATAACGCCACTCAACGCACTAATAGGAACAGCAGTAGTCTATAGCACATTGATGTTAATCATATCTGCCAAAGAATCCAAAGAAAAGGGGAACATAAATGATTATACAGAACGCAAAATTGCGAGGTAAAGAAGGTCTATGGAATATCGTCGTGAAAGATGGGAAGTTTGAGCAAATCACACAAACACTAGAAATAACTGCAAATGAGGAAGTAATTAACGTAAGGAGTTTGCTTGTATTACCGCCATTCATTGAACCTCATATTCACTTGGATACAACGTTAACGGCTGGAGAGCCGGAATGGAATATAAGCGGAACACTATTCGAGGGCATTCAGCGTTGGTCAGAACGTAAGGCATTCCTCACACATGAAGATGTCAAAACGCGCTCTAAAACGGCTCTAAAGTGGCAAATGGCACAAGGGATTCAGTATGTAAGAACACATGTCGATGTTACGGATCCAAGCTTGACCGCTGTTAAAGCAATGCTTGAAGTGAAGGAAGAAATGGCACCCTACATTGACATCCAGCTTGTCGCTTTTCCACAAGAAGGCATTCACTCCTATCCGAACGGCGTGGAATTACTAGAAGAGGCTTTGAAAATGGGCGTTGATGTGGTCGGTGGCATTCCGCATTTCGAATTCACGAGAGAATATGGCGTAGATTCGATGAAGGTCGCATTTGACCTAGCCGAGAAATACGACCGTCTCATCGACATCCATTGCGATGAAATTGATGACGAGCAGTCCCGTTTCTTGGAAGTGGTTGCTAAAGAAGCATACGAACGAGGGCTTGGTTCCCGAACAACGGCTAGCCACACGACAGCGATGGGATCATATAATGATGCATATACGTACAAATTGTTTAGATTACTGAAAATGGCTGACCTGAACTTCGTCTCTAATCCTCTGGTCAACATCCACCTGCAGGGACGGTTCGATACGTATCCGAAAAGAAGAGGGCTGACCCGCGTCAAAGAGCTACAGGAAGCTGGACTAAATGTGTGCTTCGGTCATGATGACATCTTTGATCCATGGTATCCGCTAGGCACAGGGAATATGCTTCAGGTGCTGCACATGGGAATTCATGCTTCACAGTTGCTCGGTTACGATCAAATTGTGAATTCAATTGATCTCATTACGAAAAATAGCGCGAGAACGTTGCATATCGAGGATGTGTACGGCATTGAAGTAGGTAAGCCTGCGAACTTCATCGTTCTTGAAGCAGAGAACGAGTATGAGTTAATTCGCAAACAGAGCGCAGTGCTTTATTCGTTCAGAGGTGGTCGCAAAATCGCCGAAACCAAGCCACGGAACACTTCTATTATTCTGGAGACCGGTTCGGAGAAGGTCACATTCAATAAATAATGAAATGAAGCGTGCGATGCATCACGTAAAGCTAGTATTTTAGACAAAATATCCCCACATGGTAGACAGGGCAATAAGAGATCACGTGATCGTGAACTCTTCCTGTACATGAGGGGATTTTTGCTATACTTAATTTACGTCGCCTGCCAAATCTATCTCAGAGATGGTCTAGATTCGAGACACTGGACGTAGAGTCCAGAAGGAAAGGATTTAAATAATGGACATTTTCGATGAAATAAAATTAATTGGGAACATTGCAAGAATAGGAGGATTTCGACCGAAAGATACAGATCGTAATTGGTTTGGTGGGAATTTCTTGTTTGATCCTTCGAAAGAGTGTCCGGAGAATAATGGATCTGTATTTGTGCCACTTATCCAAATCTATGTTCCAGATATTAAAGATGGTCATACAACTTTTGGAGACAATATTTTAGTGCAATATATTAATAGAGAGCATCTACCTACTGATATAAATAGAAATGGAGATGGTTGGAAGCCAATATTATTCAAAAGGTATCATTACCTGGGATAAACACGGAGAGGAAAAAGGTGGATTGTATGAGTACTTATTCGAAGTAGATAAGATTTTAGGAAATGAACCCATACAAAAAACGAGAGAAGGTATTCTCAATTAGAAACAAATGGATTGGATATTGAACCCAAATAACTTAGGAATTGCTGAAATGGTAACTCAGTATTTACCTATTCTCTTAGAAAAAGAGGGTGATTATTTATTTGAGTATAAAGACGGAATAGTAAACATGGTGGTATATGAAAATGGTCTTGTTGGAATTTATAATTCAAATTTCGAAAAATACTATCAAATTGATGTGGTTGTTGAATTGTTTGAGAATAGAATATTGTTTACTGAATTCACTTATTCTTAGGTGTTACTATCGCAGAATTATGTAAAGAAGAAGAGATCCTAGATCAATACGGATTAGAGCCTGATATTAAATATAGGGGGTAATAAAATATGGCTGAACGATTTCCATGCAAGATGGAAGGCTGCAGCGCAACAATTCTGCCGAACACCGCAGCCAAAACAGACGGTATATGCATGCCCTGCCATCAAGAGCAGGAACGAAAAAAACAACAAGCTTATATTGAGCAGCACCGCAAAATAGTTAATCTGTATGCGCAATTAACAGATCATGTAGACATTCTTAAGGTGATGCATGGACCAAGAAAGCATGACCCACTTATTCAATACGTTCCTTTTCCGTTAAACATGGAGCAGATGTACATATCTTTATCAGATCAGGAAGCTGACCGTATGCTGAAATATGCGATGGAGTTACTTGCTGGTAACAATGAAAGTGAAGCGGAAGAAATTCTTTTGTCTCTGGTATGCTATCGTGATGATAATATATCGGACGTTTTGCCTGAGCTTATCGAGTGCGAGTTATTTTACAATCCGATTCTTTTAAAAAATGCATCACAAGACATTCGAGATCAGATTCTGGAGCGGGTGGAGTGGGATGAGGACAACCGTAACCACCTTCTCCTTGTACTCGGATGGATCGGTGATGCGGTGGTCATAGACCAGGTTCGGGAATGGCAAACGCAGCAACCCAAATGGGCGGAACAGTTATTTGTACCTCCTGAACATTACACTCTTGATGGAGGATGGGAACTTACTCCGGACGGAGTGAGGCGTGACCTAGTTAACCATATATGTTATGCGATCAGGCAAGCAGAACAACAGAATGATGATTTATATGAAGAACATTATGCCCGTTTTCTAGAGACAAGCCTTTCTACATGTCCATGGTGTAAAAGAAAATTAACAAAACTGATGGATGTCGTTACTACTCATCCGGCCTTGCAATATCTCGCTCTGCCGATGGAGAACCTGCAGTTAGTAACCTGTGACTCTTGTGGAGGTTATAACAAGATTTACATGGAGCTGGACAATCTTGGCGTGCCTGTCTGGAGCCGCTATAATCAGGAACCCGAGTATCTCCCGGACTTGGATGACGTAAACAGTACGGAAACCCTAGCTAGTTTAGTCCTTTCAAGTGAACCGCAATCGCCTTTTTATGCTGCAGTTTGGACGTTGTCACAATTGGATTCGCAGATCGGCGGCCATCCAAGTTGGGTGCAGGATCCGGAGTATCCCGTTTGTCCTTGTTGTGAACGAAGAATGCAGTTTATAGGGCAGATCGATTATGCTGATTTCGACGAGTATGGTGAAGGCATTTTTTATATGTTTATATGTCCCAAAGATAGGATTACAGCAACCTTGTATCAGCAAAGCTGAAAAAGGAGCCCGCTTCGAAAGTGGAAGCGAGCTCTTTGTCATTACCTGATCTGCAACTTGCTCTTCAATTAGCCTTCTTTTAACTTATGAATTACTTCTTCTGCAAACCCATCGGTAAAGCGAATAATTCCTTGATCTTGTATGATCCGCCCTTCCTTAATGAGGTGATCAAGCCAATCTGTAATATAAGAGGGCCCATAGCCTCCTATACCAAATTCCCCACCAAAAGCGATTATGTTCATATAGGATGCCAAATATTGATCCCGACTTGTATCCGTATACGACTTGGTATATAACCAAAACTGCACATCATACATGACATATGATAATTCATCTGCATGAAAATGAAAGTAGCCTTTCTCTTCGACAATCCGTGTACAAATGCTGCGAATTTTCTGATCAACCTGCTCCACTTCGGTTACTCGAGAGCAAAGCTCCCCCAGTAGAGTGGAAAACTTGCCGTGTGCTACTTTAGCCAGAGCTTCTTCCTTGTCTTCTTCAGAAGTATCATATTGTTCTTCGCTCACTAAGCCCCTGATAAACGCTTCAAAATTGTCGGCAAGGAAGGTAATCTCATAATCATCTTCTTGATCGACATGAACAACTTCAGGTTCACCATCTTTACCGCATGCTTGATAGTCTAACATCACGACATCATGACCAGCTGAAGGACAATCACAGATCACCACGCCAATGTCTGGATATCCCCATTCCTCAATCATAAACGGACTGCCCAGATCTCCGCACAGGGAATAGCTTTTCTCGCGCCCAATACCCATAATGCCCGTTATGGCAATATGACCCTCAGACCATGAAGTTGGCTCCTCTATTGGAAAGCAAGTGTTCCTCGGTACTCCGCCATTCTGCTGTTTCATAAGATAAATATAAGAAGAGGGAAGCTTATAACCAAGCTCTTTCTCTATAGAATCGATTAGTTCATCCGTGGGTGGCTCAGATTGATAAGATGTTCTTGCATACTAGCTATCCTCCCAAATATCAGTTAGAGGTATATCTGAAAATGGAGCCTTTTCCCCTTCAGGATTGGCAAACTCCAGGGACGCTTTCTTCTTGCAGAGCCGGAGTTCTTCTCTTTTCTGCTTGTCCGCTTTTTGAATGCTCCGTCTTAAAAAGAACGCAGTTCTTTGATCAGTACCCTCTAATTGGTCAGACCTGCGGAAAGCCTGAATAGCTTCCTCATATCGATTTAAATGATAAAGAGCAAAACCTACCCGAAAATGCCATAGGGAATCCTGTTCTCCGGCACGGACTATTTTCTCAAATTGATCGAGCGCTTCTTCATAAAGCCCTAAATTATTATAGGCTCTGCCCAAGAGGCTAATCACTTCATAGTCTCGTTCTTCATCAGGAATCGCTGTCAGTGAATCGACAATTTGCTGATGCTCGTCTCTTTCATGCCACTCGTTTAGTTGATTAATAAGCTCTCGTTTCATTTCTACCTCCAAAAGTTTATTTAGAATATAGCTTTATATGTTTTTGGAACCTTCTACCTTAAAAATAGTAACATCTATAATTGAGGGTTTCTACAACGTTTCAATATGTTACTATGAAACTGTATTTATAGTTTGTTCATTTGAGTTTTCACAGATTATCGAAATACATACATTGTGAACAGTACGAAGAGTTATGTTTCGAGTTGAATGATAATAACTCAAGTGATCTGGCTGTGATGTTTGGTTATCCATCTACGCAGCATGGGGATTGTGAATATGAAGCATCTCTTCATCTGTTGACAGGCCAACAATATAACTATTCAACGGATTCAGCGTTGGAACAGATATCAGATTACTTCAAAGGTGATTCTGATAGAGCGAAGCAGGAAGTGCAGGATATGCTATTGTTATGCTATTGTTGCTCGCGCTAGACTCCGATCAGGATGTAGGATTCTGCTGGTGGGACGCTGGAGAATTGCAGTTTTATATTCGAAAGGAAGATCTGCTCGCAGGCAACTTCGCAAATACGTATTGCTCCCTATATTCGAGTTAATTCAGAGAAGTTGAGTACTTCTTAGCTGATTGGAGTGACTGTTTTGAAATATTTAAAAGATGTACAGGAGCCGGGAATGGGAACATGGTATTTTGAAATTGATAACAACAGTGTGGCATACAGACAGATGGTTTATCATGGTGACGGCATCTGGATCACATCGAATCGAAAGCATGATCTATATCATTATATGCTGGCAGAACATCCACTCGATGCGAAGGAATCCTATTACAAGGAAATTAGTCAGGCGGAATTCGAGTATCTCTGGCACGATCAGCTTCAACTTGGTATAGAATACTGGCATCGAACCCAAAGTCTGTTCCCTGTCGGTACTCGAGTGAAAGGGTATATAGAAGGTTTTTTTCCACAAGGTACCTTGATAAACTTACTGGAACCTCAGGCCGTAGGTATAACGGACACTTCCGCTCTGATAACAGAAACCCCTGCTGAATGGATGTACCCACGCTATTGGGTGATCGCCGAAGTATCTGGATACGATGAAGTTAATCAGTGGGTACTCCTTACCCGTGCTGAAGTTATAGGAAGTACGTACGATGAGGAAAGTAATAAAAATTCAGTAAGTTAAGATTGAACAGAATGAGGGATTGGAATGGACAATAAGTTAATGGACCGCATCAAGGGTGGAATGTATGGTGTGGCTGTAGGAGACGCTCTTGGCGGTACAACTGAGTTTATGACGGAGCGGGAGATTAAGGCAAAGTACGGTTATTTGACGGAAATCATCGGCGGCGGGGTATGGAACCTGGAACCGGGAGAAGTAACCGACGATACGATGATGACGCTTAGTGTAGCTGATGGGATACTCGAAAATACGGAGGAGCCTATGGAAGGGATCGGGCGCTTTTTTATGGAATGGTATCTGGAAGTGAATACGAAGAAAATATAGAAGCGCCGCCGGATTGTCCGCCAAGTGGTTTTATCGTACATACTTTCCGATGGGTTCTACATATTTTACTTCATACATCCAATTTTGAAAGCGTCGTACAGAAGGCGGCAAATCTAGGGGGTGACTCTGATACGATTGGTGCCATTGCCGGAGGGTAGGCAGGTATTTATTATGGCTATGAAGGCATTCCTGCTCAATATGCAAATGCGATTCTCATTAAAGAAAGACTTAGCACTAGCGAAAGGACTTCACAACGGCAATGTAGTGATGAACCTGCGAGACTGTGCGAACTGGCTGTACAATGGGTAATCAGCAATCCGAATCCAATTGCGCTGGAACAGCCTGATTATAAGACGATAACTTATGTTCAACCCACGAAATAAAATTCTGTGTGGTCTAATAAGGAGGAATTTACTTGCCCTGCGTTTGTTTTTCTGTTAATTTTGATAGTAACATTATGATATTAACACAAAACTACTAACTAGTTCTCGTGATTTTAGTCTATGCATGAGTGAAAAAACGGAGGGATACAAGATGACAAAGGTTGTGGGAGGCTGGAGGCTGTTCGAAATAGCGTGGTTGATGCTGTTTACTTCAATCGCTGTCGGGTTTACGGTTATTTCAAAGGACTCATTATTCGGATTTAAGGTATTTATTACTGGGGTGCTTTGCGTGGTTCTTGCGGCGAAGGGTAACCTGATGAGCTATGTCTTTGGTATGTACAATACCATCGGTTATGCTTATTTAGCCTATATCAACGGTTTGTTTGGAGAGGTAATGTTGAATCTGCTATTCTTCGTTCCTATGAATGTCATTGGCTACTACATGTGGAAAAATAACCGCCAAGAAGATGGTAAGCTTACCATGCGACAGATGGATCTAAAAGGACTGCTCCTCGTTGGGGTCGTCTGTGTAATCGGATGTTTACTGCTGGGATATGGGCTTTCATTCATTCCAGAACAGAACTCGCCATACATCGATGCTACTACGACGGTGCTGTCTGTTGTGGCGACCTTCTTAATGGTTCGTAGATTCAAGGAACAATGGTTGGTCTATATCGTGCTAAATCTCTTCACGGTGCTGTTGTGGGTGATTCGTATGTTGGAGGGTAGCGGTGTAGGCTTGCTGATGATCGTGATGTGGAGTGCGTATCTGGTCAACGCGGTTTACGGGTACTATATTTGGAATAAAGGGGTCAAGGAGGTGGTGGCATGAGTACACTTGGACTAACACTGGGGAAGTTTGCCCCGCTGCATAAAGGCCATCAGTTCATGATTGAAACGGCGCTGCAAGAGGTCGATGAGTTGATCGTAGTCATTTATGAGACCACGGTCACTCCGATCACGCTTCATGTTCGGGCAAATTGGATTCGTAGGCTCTATCCAGCCGTCCGGGTAATCGAAGCTTGGGACGGCCCGGATGGGTATTCGGATGACAGGGAGCATGAGATTCGGGAAGAACAGTATATACTCGGGTTGCTGAACGGCGAGCAAGTAACGTATTTTTACTCGAGCGAGTTTTACGGCGGGCATATGAGTCTCGCTTTGGGTTCGGTAGACCGGCGTGTGGATGAAGCCCGCGAGCGGGTTCCGATCTCAGCAACAATGATCCGTTCCGATCCATTTAAGTATCGAGAGTTCGTCAGTGATATCGTGTACAGGGACTTGATCACGAAGGTGGTATTCGTGGGTGCAATGTCCACAGGAAAATCAACGATCACTGAAGCGCTGGCTCGGAGATATGACACGACCTTCGCGAGTGAATACGGACGCGATTATTGGACCGAGCATCAGGTGGACCGCAGAATTGGGCTGGAGGCGTTTAATGAAATCGCGGTAGGTCATATTGAGAGAGAAGAACAGGCATTGCTTGCGGCAAACCAGTATCTGTTCGTTGATACCAATGCAATTACGACGTATATGTTTGCACTGGATTACCACGGACTGGCGCCCGAGCTGTTAACCCGTATCGCTTTGGAGAATGCGCAGCGATACGACCTGTTCTTCCTATGCGACGATGATATTCCTTACGACGATACGTGGGATCGCAGTGGGGATCAGAAACGGCAAGTTTTTCATAAACAGATCACTGCGGACTTAAAGGCACGGCGGATTCCCTACATTACGCTGCGGGGTAGCCTCGAGGAACGCATGTGCAAGGTAGACGAAGTGTTGGCAAATTTCGAGCCCTACCGGAATTATTTCGGGGAGCTATGATGAAATTCGAGAACACTTTAGACTCAAAAATGAAGGAGCGAACACATGTGGATTTGTTGGATAAGGATGGACTTACGGAACGCGAGTTTTTAGAGCAGTACCGGGCAGGAGATTACGAGCGACCTTCGGTAGCGGCAGATATGGTTATTTTCACCGTGACGGATGCGGAGGTGGACAGTTATCGCAAACTACCGGAGAAAGAGCTCCGCGTTCTGCTCATTCGCCGGGGAGGTCATCCCTTCCTCGGCAAATGGGCGTTGCCTGGCGGATTTGTACTGCCGACCGAGACGACTGAGCAGGCCGCGGCAAGGGAACTGCGCGAGGAAACCGGCGTGAAGGATGTTTATCTGGAGCAGTTGTATACGTTCAGTGATATCTGGCGAGATCCCCGAACCTGGGTGATGAGTTGCAGCTATATGGCTCTAATCAACAGCGACAAGTTGGAGCTTAAGGCGGGAGATGATGCGGCCGACGCCACCTGGTTTAAGGTCTCCTATCGGCTGCTGCGGGAGCAGAAAGACCTGGTTGAGGGTGGATATTTCAAGACGCTGGAGTACGAACTCAACCTAAGCAGTGAAGAAGAAGAGCTATCGGCGATCGTGGCGAGGACGGTGATAACCAACTCTACATCGACTGGCATGGATTTTAAGGTTGTATCAAATGACGGATTGGCCTTTGACCATGCAAAGATCATAGCATGCGCTATCGAGCGGCTACGGGGAAAAGTGAATTATACCGATATTGCACTTCACTTGATGCCAAAGCTATTTACCTTAACGGAACTACAACAGGTGTATGAGGTAATTATGGATAAAGAGCTGTTGAAGGCTGCCTTCCGGCGTAAAGTGGCGGATCTTGTAGTTGAGACCGATCATTATACCGAAAATGCGGGGCATAGGCCATCCCGTTTGTATCGGAGAAATTTGGAGTATTCACTATGATTTACAATCTAGATGAGTTAAGAAAAGATGCAAATAATACATATGGAGGTAATTAAATTTGAACACTCACTACTATCTCAGTTGGTTTAATGATTTTTTTCCAGAGAAGCTGGTCCAATGGTTGCATGAGGATATAAAAGACAGAAAATCACTTGTTATGATTAGCGCTCAACCCTCTAGTTATACAGGTGAACAAATTGACATTGATGATGTTTTTGAAAGGACATGGTTTAATCAGGCCAACATTATGTTTGATGAATATCATTTAATTGATCACCGCATGCAGAAGGAAGATGCTCAGCGATTCATTCAAAACGGTTCTGTCGTTTTTTTGTGCGGTGGCAATCCTGTTTTTATGAACGATTTTTTGGTTGAATATGAGTTGTCGGATGCGATTAAGAACAGTAATGCCCTTATAATGGGTGCCAGCGCCGGTGCGATGAATATGGCTGCAAAATGGTTATGCTCGAAAAACGGTGGCCATAACGTTGAAACAAGTATTATTTATGATGGTATAGGCTTTGATCGTTTTGCCTACGAATCTCATTCTAGACTCGACTACGCAGCGCTCGTTCAAGGTTACCTGTTCCCCCTGTCTGAAGAGATTGATGTTTATGCGGCAGATCAGAAGAGTACTATACGCGTAAAGGACGGCAAACTAGATATCATGGGTGATGTATATTTGATTTCCCACTCAAAGATTCAGAAGTTGGTTGAGACGCTCTAATTAAGGTGAGTGGCGGTGACTTAACAGAATTAATTATTTTTAATGTGTAAAATCATGGATTACAGCAAATCAGTTCAGGGTTCCTCTCTATGATTTGGGCAGAAATGATAAACTTTTTAGACCGCCTTCAATGGTGGTCTTTCTATGTTGGGCGGATGCTAGCTGCTCATTTTATTAAACTAACAGGCAGTTGAGTTCAATTATAGTTCTTAAATTAAGCTTAATTATGTGATCCTAATTATAAAAGTATATGGTAAAATATAGGCATTAAACTATTTTACAACAAACCATCAATTCGAGGGAGAGGGCAAATGTTAGTACCACAACTATATTTAAATGGTGCTTGTTCTGAAGCTATCGAACTTAATAAAAAGGCATTTAAGTCTGAGATAGATTCAATTATGTACGATTCTGGGAAAGAACCTGAAAAATTTGTTATTCTTGCGGAAATGCACATTCTTGGAACTAGGTTCATGCTTAGTGATTTTGGTGGAACTAATGAGTCATCTGTGGATTCCACTATGGAAATGTTCGCCGTATTTGATAATGAAAATGTATTAAGAGAGGCATACCAAGTAATACATAATGGCAGCAAAACAATTACCCCAATGGGTCCAATATTCTTCAGTGATTGTTTAGTCTCATTTGTTGATAAGTTTGGCGTTCGATGGTGTTTCATGCTATAGCCGAGTCCGCTAACAAGAACGGGCCCCTGCTAGGATGAACTTGTCGTGAAAAACAAAGCGATATCTGGGTGAAAGCTCAGCAACATACGCCCCAGTCTAGGATAAAAGCACCTAAGGTTGGGGCTTTTTATTTACACTCTCTGATCCCTTCTGAAAAAGAGTTTGCCAAATTGTCATGGCCTAATCGTGCAGTACCCGGTGAATATTATTTTGAGCCACTTGCCTCAGGGAAGCCTCAAGGGACAGATCACGAGGTTTATAAAGGGAAAGTTGTGATACTAATCAATGAACATACTATTAGTAATGGTGAGTTTACAACGATGTTGCTAAGAAAAACAGAAAATTCAATAGTTATTGGGAGAGGCCAACTGCTGGAGCAGATGGTAATGTATTTAGAATAAATCTTCCAGGAAATATAAGAACAAAAATAAGTGGAGTCGGTGTATTTGATCCCGAGAAAAAACCAACGCAAAGAATAGGAGTGCTGCCAGATCTTCGTCTTGATCCAACCATTGAAGGAATTATGGAAGGCAAAGACGAGTATGTTGAGAAAGCTGTTAAATTAATTAAAGATGGTTATTAATCTATCTCTTAACGCATCGAGATCGAACATAACAAGACACTCACTTGAGATATGAGAGTGTATTTGATATATAAATGAACAGAGAAGAGCTTGTTAAATCAGGCATTTTTATATAGGCATCGTTGTGTCAAAGAAAATGGCACAACTGTACCTACAATATCCTTAACTAACACAGAGGTTCGAAGCCTATGTATGTTGTTAGCGGACAAATTGTTTTGTGAGTGGATACTAATATATCGTCTCCATTGTTCTAACGGACGGGTTACGTTAACAAAGAAATAAAACCGAGCTGGTAGTGTAGCGTAATGGAATAACTTTTAGAATAATGTAACCTTTATCGTGTGACAACGTTAAAATATTAGCAACATTCAGGGTTATTTCAAATGAAATTATTAGAAAAGTGGTGTTAAATTTGGTGAGAAGGTTTTCCTTCATTATTATTGTAATAATTATTATTACAGGATGTTCTGTTTCGAACGAAGATGAACTTAACAAGTTAATAGAGAAAACACAGTCCGAAACGTTTGAGTTACTTTATCAAGAAGATGTGGAAAAAGGAATGATCGTTCTGTATAAAGACGAATCGGGATTTCGCCATGCATTCTTCTCTAATAAAAAAGAATACTGGAACACTAGTGGGAATGCCGAACTAAATCCAAAGGATGGTTTTACTTGGGGAATGACTAATGATCCTAACATTCCAATACTGACGTTTGCAGGGTTAATTAATGATGACGAAATACAAAATGTGATGGTAAGACAAAACACATTAAATCAAGAAGCAAAAATTATTTCAACAGAGCAAGGACGATATTGGTTTACCTATTTCGATTATTTGGAAGAAGCCCCTGGACAACCAGATCCCCTCAAAATTGAAGCTCTATCAGGTGATGGTGAGATAGTATGGAAAGATGGTGTATATGATGGGGAATTATATAGAGGGAAAGTAAAAAAATAAAGTAGCAAGTAGAGCTAACAGGACACGAGTTGAATAACTTTAAGAAGACCCCAGCTAGCTAGTGCAAACGGACACCTTTGTTAGTTGTGCAAGAGGATGGTATTTCTTGTTAGCATTAAACAAAATGGAGGGGATGACCGTGGATAAGAAGAAGTATTTTATTCTAATGCCACCAATGTTAATCATTGGGATGTTTATATTTTACTTAATTCCAGCAAATCAGAGACATTAAGGAAAAAATATAATTGGTTGTCATTGAACTCCCTAACGGGGAAACGATAGTTCAATAATGAGCGGGTTACCGAAAGGTATCCTTTTGATTCGACTAGCAGTCAGGATTGCTTAAATGAATATGGAATTACAATTATAATTGGGATTCATTAGGAGGGTATGAATGAAAGTAAGACTAAGCGATTTTAATGAGAATTGGGCAAAATTGTATCAAGATGAAGTTGATTTTCTAAGAACTATATTTACGGATGAAATCGTAAGTTTCGAGCATTTTGGAAGTACTTCAGTACCAGGCTTACAAGCGAAGCCTGTAATTGACATGATGTGTATTGTAAAAGACATTAACCATGTTGATACATATAACGACAAAATGAATCAGCTCGGATATGATGTGACTGGAGATTGGGGGATCCCTGGAAGAAGGTTATTCCGAAAGGGCGGTGAAGAAAGAACCCATCACATTCATTTTTATCAAACAGATCACCCACAGATTGAACGGCATCTTATATTTAGAGACTATCTGAGATGTCATCCTGAAGAAGTAGCTAGATACAGTCGGTTTAAAGAAGAATTAGCTGAACGTTTTGAAAACACAAGTGAATATAGCCCAGCCAAAAAAACATTTGTTATGGAAATGGAACAACTTGCACTATCTTGGTACAGTAATAACCAAGAAAATGACTAACAGGAAACTTTAGTGAATAAAACACATTGATGTGCAGGAGCTACAGTAGCCTGTTGTGTTCATTGAATTAACGGGTAGGTTAGTTACGTAGGATGATATCTTCATGCGAACCATAATGGTGATCCACTAAAAAAAGGAGGGCAATGCAGAATGGAATTAAAATTTGGGGACGGTGCCATTGTTATCCCCCCTTTTTACATTACGATTATGACAATAATTATTATTTTCTTTTTAGTAAGGTGGAGCAAGCAATTAGAAACCAGACGTTTTACAGTTTTTTTTTACTTTCTGATTAGCACTTTCATTACTCCAATCTATTCTCGTAATACAACAGAAGGTGTCTTTCAGTTATGGATTCCATTGGGATTTATAGTGGTTTTCTTGTACTTGTTTCGCAGAAATCATCCATCTAAAATGAAAGCGAGTATTTTAGGACTTTCCATAGCATTATATCAGTTAATTTTACAATATGTAGGGTAGATTTTGATATTCCACCTAACGGGTGCGCTTGCTTAACAAGAGCAATCACTGCTTATCAAATACAATATATCGATACGTAAAGTAATGAAAAAAAAGGATTGTGGGTGGACTTGGACTTATTGCAACTTTAATTGTGTTAATTCTATTACAAGTTCCCAATCACTTGAGATATGAGATATGAGATATGAGATAGAAGATATAATTGAAAATCCCCAAACTTATTTTTATGATGTAAAAATGGGTGTAATGCTTGATGATGTGGAAGGAGAATATGATGAAGAGATAAATTTAGATGAACATGATAATGTTAGTATCAATCTAGCTAAATATAATAAGGACAAAGTGAATGTTTTTCTCTACGGTAGATATGTAAATAATGCGGATCCTCTCGTAGTAGTTTTGAATGAAGTTGCTTATAATGGTCAACCAGAAGGTGAAATATCTAATTTTTATTCCAGTAATTATATTAACAAGCATTTTGTTATTAATATAACTAAGTTCATAAAAAAAGGCGAGAATAGGTTAGAGATCTCAACAGGTAATGTAACAGAAAGATATGATCTGCACTTTGTAAAGTGATCCAATTACGTATCTGTCCAGATTGCCGTTTGAGGCTTCACTCAATCATCTGTCGCTTAATTGGATACCTCAATAGATATCCGGATTTTTTCTGCATATAGTTAAGTAAATCCAATCCACACACATTTCAACTTAATGAACGAAAAGTAGTAAATACACCTGTAAACACACACGCAGAAAATAAGTATATCCCTGTTACGAGACAGGAATATACTTATTTTTGTTCAGGATAAAATATACTTAAACTTATCTTAAGCATTCAACTGTTGCAGGAAATCGTCTGTCGAAATTACATTGGCATACATACCGTTAAGTGCACCAACAAATGCATAATGAACCTGTTCAGCTGGAACGACTTTATCTTGAAACGGTAAGTCTCGTGTCGCACATGCATCTTCAATAAGTGTAGTTTCATAGCCAAGATCTACTGCAGCTCTGACTGTGGCATCAATACACATATGTGTCATCATACCTACAATCACTAACTTAGTTATTCCTTTTTTCTTTTAATTTGCTTTCTAACTCAGTTTTTAAAAAGCTGTTAGCGAAATTTTTGATGATAATGCTTTCTGTTTCTAATGGTTGAACAGTTGCATGTATTTCAGCCCCTACCGTGTCTGGAAGGAAGAATCCTAATGCTGGATCACTTGCGATATGCTGTATATGGCAAATATTATCCTTATAATTCTGTCTAAACCATTCAAGGACTCTCGTAGCATTAACGGCCGCTTTTTCAGGGTTCCTTAATTCCATCTTGCCATTTGGGAAATAGTCATTTTGTATATCTACGATAATTTGATGAAACACTTTTAGCTAAATAAATTCATGGTGAAAGGAATTAATAATGGAATTTGATAATATTGATTTTCAGATACTTCGGTTACTATCCAAAAACTCACGCATTCAATGGAAACACTTGGGTGAACAAATTCATATGACAGGACAAGCAGTTGGGAACCGTATAAAAAAACTAGAGGAAAGTGGCGTAATTAAGGCCTATTCTCTAATAGTTGATGAAATGAAATTAGGGCTTACTTATACAGCGTTTATCATTATTTACATGGAGACAACAAACCATGATTCATTTATACGATTAATGAACGATCGAAATGAGGTAGTGGAGGTTCACCGAGTATCCGGAGAAGGATGTTACCATTTAAAAATTAAAGTAAACTCGCAAGAAAAATTGAATAATTTACTGGATGTAATTCTGGAGTATGGGAATTATAGTGTACATTTATCGATACAAGAGATTAAACAGCAAAATCCGATGACTGCTATTGATGATAAATGATTTTCGCAAGGTCTGACCAAATAATATGAAATGCACCACCAAAAACCATAAATTACACCAGATCGCTAGTGAACCTGACGGAATCATGAATTTCGTCAGGTTCTATTCTATGTGATCTTAATTAGCTAAAAACAGTCAAGATTATTCTTGACTGTTTTTTTATGAACATGACGAATTTGTCATCTACCTATTCAACTCGTCACCCAGAACGTGCGACAAGACGGAGAGTGCAACGTACACTTAAGCTAACTCAAATTTGGGAGGTTCAACATGAATGTGGAATGAACAAGAAACAATTCATAATAAGTCTAGTAATTCCTATGGAGGTAATCAATGAGAAATTTTAATAATACATATAGTGCCATGCTAGTAGGCTTCCTTGTCATTTCGCAGTTACCCGGATACACGGCATCTGCTACATCTGGAGTCTCCGGCTATCCAAGTCCCGCGATTTCGGCTGTGACAGCTAGTACAACAAGTAATTTAGGTTCGATAAGTCTGACCAATAAAGGCGATAAAATACTGATAGACCCAGGATATATGGTCTATTTGTTATCTGCAGGTGGGACATCGTTTGAAATGGCACTAGATAACGCTCAAGCGATCTACAAGATTCAGCCCCAAGAGAAAAAGGTAGTCTACTATATAACAGAGATTCCTGCCTATCTCAATACGAATGATATGAAGCTACAATTTGTTCAAAAGGATGAGACATTGAAGATTGCTCTTCCCAAGTCCTCATATAACCTGCCAAGGGCAACGACTCCTGATGTAATCGTTGAGAAGGATGTTGTCAAAAAAATCATGATCAACAACAATATGATCGAAACGCAATTGAACAATGCGACCTTCGAATGAGCAAATGGAACCAATGGATATTCCTCAAACCATCCCTTTTGAAGTGACTCAAGAAACGATAACCAGTTCGGTGCAGATAAAAGGGAAGTCAGAGTACGAGCAGGAAACTCTCGTATATGCCCCCTTCGCTTCCAAGGTAACGGAATGGAAAGTTGACAATGGAGGTCAGGTAAAGAAAGGTGATGTGTTGTATATACTAGATCAATCAACGCTAAAGAATGAAATTGCCATACAAGAAGCAACGAATCGCAAGACGAAGTTGGAAGCGGAACTGAATGAATTCGTAAGCCAACAGAACGATGAGGATGCAGCTCTTGGAGTGACAGAGGCGGAACACTTAAAAGCACTTGCCGCCCAAGAGACAGGACGGTTAAATGATGAGTTAAATAAGCTGAACGCGGATATCCAGAAGCGGGAGATTGCAGAGAAGAAGGATAAGCTAAAAACAGCGGTCTACAAAGCCCCGTCAACCGGTATTTTTCTATATGACAGTACGAGTGAGCGTCCACAATCTGTTACAGACAACCAATATATTGGTAAAATTGTAGATCTAAATAAGCTTGAATTCATTGCGCTTGTGGGGGAACAAGATATTTTTCGTATTAAAGAAGGTTGATGTAACAATGAGCGCGTTGAAAGAATTAGAACTGTCTGGAGAGGTGGGTAAGGTATCTAAATTTGCTGTGACCGCTTCAGGCGAGAATAATCCAAATGCAGTTGCCCAATTTGAAGTCATTATCACCCTTCAACCTAACGAGCATCTTATGGGTGGACTTAGCTTAAATGGTGAAATTGAGACCGTCCGAAAAGAGAAGGCCACCGTTGTATCTAATATTCCAATTATACGTGAGGGAGACTTAACTTACGTTATGCTGGACATGGGCAACGGTCAATATGAGCGTAGAGATATTGAGATTGGACTAGAAACAGCAGACAAGACAGAGATACTCTCAGGTCTAAACGTTGGGGATACGATTGTGTTGCAATAAGTAATCAATCTACATAAAAGAAGAATCTGCACTTATTGCGGGTTCTTCTTGGTTCAATAAGTACTTCCTTATGAAACGCACCTACTAATCAGTAAACAAAATCAAGAGTTTTCGTGGGTTTTGTTTTAACGAAACATATTTATAACCCTCGAAACATGTTCAACATCGGCAAAAGGAACCCATGTAGAACCTTCCTTCGTTCTGATCTTCGCACGACTAGAAGCGGTGAATGCTTCTGCCACTCCAGTTATTATCTCTCCATTATAGAGCTTAACAGCGACTTTCTGATTACTTGCTACAGCTAAAAGCAATTCACCTTTCACATTCATCTAATCCCTCCACTCGTTTATTCATTATCTTATTCTCCATTCCATTAGAATAGCCTTCCTAAGTTAGTATAGTTGTGGAGGTGATTATTATATTGAGTTAGAAGTACTATTAAAGAAAGCAGTTTATACTTTTACTTAAGTGATTTCAGAAATGGGGAATTCTGTGATGGGGTACATTATTAAATACGATGACAGTGATGACAATTTTGAAAGCAAGGAACTTAGATTCAGCATAAGATCCTCTGCTGAGGATGAAGCAGAAAAACTTCGTGAGTATGGACATGCGAATGTAGTCGTAGACAGTAGTTCCGAAGGTAACACTATAGGGTCAATTATACATGTACTTGGTATTTTAGTTATTTTTGTAGGAGTAGTGGTTGGGCTCGTACAAGGTATTACTAGTTCTGAATACACTTTGCTTTTCACTCTGTATTGGTGGATTAGTGCATTGATAGCAGGGATGATGCTGATTGGATTTGCTGAAATCATCAAACTATTAGATCAAATCAATAAGAAGATGAAAAAATATAAGTAAATATTATCCACTTGATCTAATGGGACAGTATGACAAGTTCTGTATAAGCGCTTTACAGCGCGAAAAAACAGAGATTTCATGAAATGAAATCTAACTTTACAACCGAGGATGGGAATGACGGAACCATGTATCCTGAAACCATCCCGTC